>NZ_JAHBDJ010000030.1:0-71398 GCF_019956375.1 Pseudomonas sp. GL-R-19
CCCACTAACCGAGCTGCAAAGCTCAACGAAGGGCCGAAAAACCACTCAATGTGGTGAATAGGTTCTCCGGTGGTGGTCGTGCCTGAGTTCAGGCGAGCTGAAAATCCGACTTTTTCAACAGAATCGGTCGTTTTCAGCCCTTCGTGACAGGCAGTAATCGGCCAATGCCCGCTAGAATCAGCGGCGTGAAGTGTGTGTTGGGCGACATCAGGCATGGCTCCAAAGCGCCTTTCAGGTACCCGATGAGAGACGGGCGACATCGGGCGTGGATTCGGCGCCGATGCAAATCTCGCTTTGACGTCCCAGGAATAGAAAGACCACGGCGGCTGTGAACAGCGTGAACATCGCCAGCAGTTGCAACAAGGTGTTGAACCCGGCGGTATAGGCCGAGCGCAGTATCGTCAGCGGGATTTGGCTGGCGTCGGTGCTCGCGTGCTGGATATCACCCATCACCAGGCGTTGCGCGATAGTTGAATAGTCAACGGCGGACAATTTGACCGAGATACTGATGCTCAGATGGTGTGCAACCAGGGCCGTCAGCACCGCAACAGTGATCGCCAGGGCGACACCCTCGCTGGCCACCCGCGTCGTGTTGAAAATACCGGCGGCCATCCCCGCCCGTTCCTTGGGGATCACGCTGATCGACAAACCATCCATCAAGCCCCAGGGCAGGCCTGTACCGATACCGCTCACCAGCATGGCCGCGATGATCTGCGCGTGCGTAACGACCGGGATCGTACTCAGCCAGTAGAGCCCGGCCGCTGCGATCACGAAGCCGATTGCGCAGAGTACGCCCGCCGACAACCAGCGAGTTAGCGACGCGGCAATGATCGGGACAATCAGCATCGGGGCAGAGAGTGCCAACATCATCAGCCCCGCTTCAAAGGCACTGGCCCCTTCTACGCCGATAAACCGAAACGGCAGCAATACGATCAAGACGATGTAGCAATAGCAGGTACCGATCGGCAGGATCTGTACACCGACAAAGCGCGGAAACAGAAATAGCCCCAGTTCCAGCATCGGATGTTTTGCCCGATTCTCAACAATGAAAAACAGCAGCAAAAAGACCGCCGACGTTCCAAGCAGTGCATGGATGACCGGCGAACCCCAGCCTTGCTCAGGTGCCAGAATCACCGCCGTAGTAAACGTGATCAACAGGCCGGAAAACATCAGCACGCCGGGCGTATCCAGACGCTGTGCTTGCGGGTCGCGGCTTTCGCGCATTTTCGGCAGGGCAAATATCAAGGAAAGGATGGCGAGCAGGGCCGTGAAAAGGAAAATTGCGCGCCAGCCCAAGTACTCGATCAGCAACCCCGATAACAACGGCCCGAAGGCCAGGCCAACCCCGAAAGTGGTGCCCAGAAGGCTGAAAGCACGAGTCCTGGCATGTCCATCAAACTCCTGCGCAAGTGCCGCCGAACCGCTGGCCAGGGCTGCCGCCGCGGCAATGCCCTGCACGCCGCGCAACAGGTCCAGCCAGAAAATATCGGGGACCGCCGCCAACAGGATCGACACCAGTGCAAACAACGCCATGCCGCACATGAACAGTCGCTTGCGTCCGTAGAGGTCAGCGAGGGTGCCGGCTGCCATCAGCAGGCTGCCGAAGCTAAGCATGAAGGCATTGGTGATCCAGGCCAGTTCCGTGGGATGGGCATCAAAGGTTTGACCAATGAACGGCGTAGCCACTGCCCCGCCGGTAAAACTCATGGGTAATACCAAGGCGGCCAGGCAAATTGCAGCCAAGATGGAGTGCCGACCATGGGCCGGCAGCGGTTCGGTAGCTGAGTTCATTAGGTGATTCCCTGCATATCTATGAAGTATCCGTGCTGTCCAGGCCGAGGCGCGCGATCGTTCGTACACTCTAGTTAGGATACAATCGAAGATAAACTGGCTTTTATTCCACTTATAGTGAACCAAAAGGATGCAATCGAGTTGTGGACAGTCTTAGTGGGGTGATCTCATTCGTAAAAACCGCCGAGGCGCTCAGTTTCATCAGTGCCGCCAGGGCGTTGGGGATTTCTGCCTCGGCCGTGGGCAAAAACGTCGCCAAACTTGAGGCTTCGCTGAATGTGCGGTTATTGCACCGCAGCACCCGCAAAGTCAGCCTGACTGCGGAGGGACAGTTGTTTTATGAACGCTGCCGAAAGATCCTCGACGATCTTCAAGATGCCCGGGCGATGCTTTCCCATGCCACACAGGAACCCCGTGGAAAGTTACGCGTCAGCTTGCCCACCATCGGTTATCGCTTTCTCTTGCCCCATATGGCGCGGTTCCGCAAAACCTATCCGGAGATTGAGCTGGAACTGGACTTCAACGACCAGTTGGTAGATGTGATCGATGAAGGCTTTGACGTAGTGATTCGCAGCGGCGGCCAGGCCGACTCCAAGCTGATGGCCCGCAAGCTGGGGCCTTTTAAGTTTGTCCTGTGCGCATCGCCTGACTATTTGCAGCGTAAGGGACGGCCCGTCACTATCAGTGACCTGGAGCATCACGAGTGCTTGCGTTACCGATTTGTCACGACGGGTAAAATAATGGACTGGAGTATGTCTTCGGCCCCCCAGTTCACGCAGTTACGCCTGCCAACCGCCCTGACATTGAACAACATGGAAGCCATGCTGATGGCCGTGGTGGATGGGCACGGTATCGCATTTGTCCCGGACTTCCTGGCCCGCGAAGCTATCGCCCAGGGGCACCTGGAAACGGTGCTCGACGGTCACAGCGAAGATCAAGGGCAGTTCTGGGCGTTGTGGCCGTCCAGTCGCCATCTTTCACCGAAGATCCGCGTATTCGTGGACTTTGCTGCCGAGCATCTGTTTGCCATCCCTTCCGTCGACAGACCAGCTGTAACTCGCTCATGAAGCCGGTAATCGCTGACCGTCCGTTGTGGGTCGACTTCCGTCGGTCGTGAGAGGCACCGATCGGCCATTTGCGCACATGCCATTGCTCTCCATCACCCTGCGCCAGCCTTGGGACTCAGCTAAAGTACTGATTCATGGAGCTTAGAGACGAGCAATGAAACTGAACCACAGGCCAGTGAAGGCTAGCGACGTTAAAATGATCTGCGGCTTTCCTCAGAACGCTCAAGAGTTGTTTTTCATGTTTCCGAAGGCGCACTTCCCGCTAACGGAAACGCAGTTGATTACCGCGATCTCCCAACGCTTTGACTCTACCGTCGTGGAAATCAATGGGACTGTCGTTGGGTTTGCCAATTTCTATCGAGCGCAACGCAATGGCGTTTGCTGTATCGGCAATGTCATCGTCTCGCCGAGCGCTCGGGGCGAAGGAGTGGCGACGTTTATCGTAGAGACGATGACCAGCTTGGCATTCGAGCGTTACGACGCCCGCGAGGTGCAGGTTTCCTGTTTCAACGAAAACACGGCAGGGCTGCTGCTCTACCCCAGGCTCGGGTTTGTGCCTTATGCCATTGAGGAGCGACCTTCTTTGGGAAACGGCCGATCGGCCCTCATACACATGACGCGCAGCAGAATCTCGACAGGTTGAATACACAGTTGATTGCTACCCTGGATGACAACTAGAAATCGGCCAGAAGCGGCCTGTCGTGTCCAGGTTCAAACCATTTTGCACGTCAACCAAGCACTCCAGAACAGGCTGCTGAAGAAACGGGTAGCGTCCCCGAATCCGGCGTCGTGTAACAGTTTTTGAACCGCCGCCTCAGAATGTGGAGGGTCAGCGCCTTGGAGGATTTTCCCCAGCTTGACCTTCACTTCATCCGGGCTGGCTCCATGCTGCCGCCACCGTTGCCCCCAAGCAGCAAGCAATAGCGGTTGGCTGGCATAAGCGTACTGATTCCCCGCGACAATCAGCGGCGCGCCCGGCTTTAGATGAGCCCGAATGGATTGTAAAACTTGTCGTTTGGCATCATTTCCATCGAGATGATGCAGTACACCGATCAAGGTAGCTGCGTCATATGATTGGTCTGCTGCCAGGTCTTCAACATGCCCAAGATGCATGTCCGTTCTTTCACGCAAGTTGTTTGCCTCTAACTGCTGCTTCGCTGCCTCCAGCATTGGCTCGGATGGATCAACGGCAGTGAAGCGCCAACCGGGCTCCAACGTTGCCATCGCAATAATTTCCTGCGCCGTGCCGCCAGCGCCAACTACCAGTATCTTCGCCGAATTTGTATTGCCGAGGCTTGCCGCCAGCATGCACGCAACAAGATCGTGGCAGGCGTCATATCCTGCTAATGCGATACGGCTCTGTCGTCCGTATTCATTGGCCCGTGTGGTATCAAATTTTTCAGCTGAGTTGAGAGGTGATGATTTCAAGGCGGTTCTCCATGTCCTTGAATCAAGCTATGTCATATACGGCGATAATAAAAATTCATTAATTTTATTAACTGCATTCCTATGTGGAATACAACTCCCAATCGGAGTTTGCCTTGGCATAGTCAGCTTCACGCCCTGAGGAAGTCAGTCAACCTAAATCAAGACTTTTGAGGAGCGGTGACCCACGCTTCCACACAGCTTGCAAAAACCATGCGAATGGGGATAGATCGACTTTAAACATCAACTCATCCAATTTCTCATCGCCAGGGTCAATTCATGCCGCTGAGGTTTCATAAAATGCACGCCAATGGCGATGACTTCGTTATCGTGGACTCGCGTAACTCATCCAATCCAATGACAGACGGCATGGCTCGGCGCATGGGTGACCGGAACCGGGGAGTCGGGTTCAATCAACTCGCGGTGGTGCTCGATGACGATGCTGCAGATGCGCGCTTGATGTTCTGGAATGCAGATGGCTCCGCGCTGGACGTTTGTGGCAGCGCGACGCGGGGTGCCGCGGATTTGTTGATGCGCGAATCAAATACCAAGTCGATAACGCTGCGAACCAACCGGGGCCTGCTCACTTGCGAACGGACCTCAACCGGCGCAATTTCCGTCGACATGGGAGTACCACTTTTCGACTGGTCGGTTATTCCTCTGGCTCTGGAAATGGATACTGTAGGTTTGCCACTTGCGGGTAGCCCATCAGCTTGCAGCATGGGAAATCCACACTGCACCTATTTTGTGGATGATCTTACAGCTGTGGACATAGCGACAATCGGACCGACCATAGAAACCAACCCTCTTTTTCCCCTCAGGACGAACGTGCATTTCGTCCAGATCATTGACCGAAAGCACATTCGTTTGCGCATTTGGGAGCGCTGGGGAGCGATTCCGCTTGGTTCAGGTTCCTGCTCTTGTGGCGCTGCTGTAAACGGAATTCGTCGCGGCTTGTTAGACAATTCCGTTGAGGTTGAATGTGATGGCGGCACTGTAACGGTTCAATGGGATGGCGTGGGATCTGTCGTCCTGACCGGTCCGGTAGAGACGACTTTTTCGGGAATGATTTCGGGTGCCCTGTAACAAGCTTTGTAGTGGCTGAATCGTGATAAGCAGGTAAGTCGATCACCCCCAAGAGAGAGGGGTGATGTCCGGACCAGACTCGCACATCCCGCAGCCCTGCCATACTGTTGAGCATGACCCGTGCAACTTTCCGCTTCTATGAGGAGCTCAACGATTTCCTGCCGGCCGAACGTCGGCGGCAGTCCTTCACCTGCGAGTGCGCGCAAGGGGCGACGGTCAAGCACATGATCGAGGCGCTCGGAGTACCGCACACCGAGGTCGAGCTGGTGCTGCTCAACGGCGAGTCGGCGGGCTTCGAGCGGGTGATCCTCGACAATGACCGGCTGGCGGTGTATCCCAAGTTCGAAACGCTGGACATCAGCCCGCTGCTCAAGGTTCGTGCGCAACCTTTACGGGTGCTGCGCTTCGTCGCTGATGCGCACCTTGGCGGGCTGGCCAGCCTGCTGCGCATGAGTGGCTTCGACACGCTCTACGACAATGGTTTCGAGGATAGCGAGATCGCCGAGATCGCTGCGCAGCAAGGACGCATCGTGCTGACCCGTGACCGCGAACTGCTCAAGCGGCGGATCATCAGCCACGGCTGTTACGTGCATGCCCTGAAACCGTCGCTGCAGCTGCGCGAATTGTACGAGCGCCTCGACCTGGCGCGTAGCGCGCGGCCATTCAGCCTGTGCCTTCATTGCAACCTGCCGCTGCACGAGATCAGTCCGGAACTGGCTCGGCCGCTGGTACCGCCACGCATTGGCGTCCTCTATTCGCACTTCCTGCGCTGCAACGCCTGCCAACGGGTTTACTGGGAAGGTTCGCACTGGCGCGGCATGTGTGCATTCCTGGCACCGCTGCTGAACCGATAGCCGCGCGCATCGGGCACTCGATGATGTTTTTCGGCACAGTCATGTGGCTCCACAAATTGAAGTGCTGATACACCATCGACAATCGGCTGCGCAGGCTCCGTAACTGCCCGGGGTAGAGCGCTCGAACGAGCGCCCTGTTCAAGCTGACGACGACGCGTTACTGGGCGCCGTAGACGTCAAAATCGAAGTACTTGTTGTTGATCCGCGCGTAAGTACCGTTGGCAAGAATGGTTGCCAGGGCTTTGTTCAAGTCTTCGCGCAACGCGACATCGTCCTTGCGCAGACCAAGGCCATCACCGACGCCGAAAAAGCCCGGGTTATCCAGAGTGGCACCGGCAAATTCATAGTCACTACCCGCCGCGGTTTTCAAGAAGCCGTAACTGGCTTGAATGGAACCCTGCAACGAGGCATCAAGTCGCCCCACGACCAGGTCGGCGTACACCTGATCCTGATTTTGATAGGAAAGAACGTCCACGCCTTTGGCACCCCAAACCGCTTTGGCATAGGATTCCTGGGTCGAGCCCTGCTCCACACCAATGCGCTTGCCCTTGAGCGATTCGAGGGTCGGCTGTAATCCCGATCCACGTTTGGCCACTAACCGTGCCGGTGCATTGGACACCTTGTCGGTAAACGCAATCTGCTCCAGGCGTTTGGGTGTGATAGTCATCGAAGACGCCACCGCATCGAACTTGCGCGCCAGCAGTCCCGGGATCATCCCGTCCCAACTGCTTTCCACCCAGACGCATCGGGCTTTCAGTTCGGCGCACAACGCCTCGGCGATGTCGACCCCGAAACCGGTCAGCGTGCCATCCTGGTTCTTGTATTCCAGCGGTGGATAGGTCGGGTCCACCCCCAGCCTCAACACTTTGCCAGACCAGTCGGCCGCCCCCGCCAGGCTCGAGGTGGTCAGGAACACCAGGGAAACGGCTGCAATCATCTTGTTCATTTTTATTCCTCTTCAGGCCGCAGGTTTTTTACAGGCACAACGGGCGAAAATTCGCCATCTCAACACAGAAAACGTTCGACCAACTTGACCCAATAGCTCGCGCCCACCGGCAGGCAGTCGTCATTAAAGTCGTAGCCGGGGTTGTGCAGCAGGCACCCGCCTTCTCCCTCGCCGTTGCCGATCACCAGATAGCTGCCGGGGCATTTTTCCAGGACAAAAGCAAAGTCCTCGCTGGCCGTAAACGGTCGCAGGTCATCGATCAGGTGTTCCTCTCCCAGCCAGTCGCGGGCGACTTCATGGGCAAACGCCGTCTGTTCGGGATCGTTGATCAACACCGGATGGCAATGTTGGTAATCGATGTGGACCCGGGCGCCAAAACTCTCGGCCTGGCCCTTGACCAATTCAGTGATTCTGACATCCAGCAAGTGGCGAATCTCGGGGGTCAGGGCGCGTACGCTCAGGCTCAGGTCGGCGCTGGACGGGATGACATTCGAGGCGCTCCCGGCATGCAGGGAGCCCACCGTGATAATCGCCATCTCCTGCGGGTTAACGTTGCGCGAGACGATGCTTTGCAGGGCCATCACGATTGAGGCAGCGACCACCACCGGGTCGACGGCTTTGTGCGGCACCGCGCCATGGCCACCATTGCCGATGATTTTGATGTTAACCGTGTCGGCAGACGCCATGAACGGCCCGCTGTAAAAACCCAAATGCCCGACGGGATAACCCGGCACGTTATGCATGGCGAAGATCGCGTCACACGGAAACCGTTCGAGCAGCCCCTCCTCCAGCATTTTCCTGGCACCGCCCAGCCCTTCTTCCGCCGGTTGGAAAATCAGGTGCACGGTGCCATTGAACGCCCGTGTTCGGGCCAGGTACTGACCGGCTGCCAGCAGGACTGCAGTATGACCGTCGTGACCGCAGGCATGCATGACTCCGTCGATCCGGCTGGCATAAGGCAAATCGGAGGTTTCCTGTATCGGCAACGCATCCATGTCAGCGCGCAAGCCAATGGACCGACCTTCGCCATTTTTCAGGGTGGCAACGACCCCGGTCTTGCCCACCCCGGTGCTGACCTCAAAGCCCCACTGAGTCAAATACGCTGCCACCAGCTCACTGGTGGCGAACTCTTCAAAACCCAGTTCAGGGTGGGCGTGAATGCTGTGACGTATCGCGATCATTTCATCTTGCATCGCGGCAATACCAGGCAGGACCAGGCCGGCATTCATGGGTGTTCTCCTTCGACAGGGGCTGTGCGGCAGCGAAAGCGCTGTTGGGGTCGATCTTAGGGAACGGACGCGGGGCTGGGGAGGCGCAGTTTGGTTATGATGACAACCATTAGTTGTCACCTGGGTGAGCAGATGAAACTGCATCAATTACAGGCGCTGATTGCCAGCGCCGAAACCGGCAGTATCCGCGCGGCCGCGCGTTCGCTGGAGATTTCCCAGGCCGCTGTGACCAAAGCACTGCGCGAGTTGGAAACCAGCCAGCAGCTACCGCTGTTTACCCGAACCGCCAGCGGTCTGAACTTCACCGAATACGGCAAAGTGCTGCTGACTCACGCCCGGCTGGTGATCAAGCAACTGGAGCACGCACAGACCGAGCTTGATCACATGCGTGGAAAGGCTCAAGGCCGGCTCTGCGTCGGGATCACCCCATGGGTCGCCCTGACCTTCCTGCCCGAAGTCGTGCTGGCTTTTCGCGAACGTATGCCACACATCAAGCTGGAACTGTTCGAAAGCCTGATGGCCGTTGCCCAACCGCTGCTGCGCGACGGCAGCATGGACTTTGCGATTGGCCAACTCCATCCCACACAATCGACCCAGGAATTCGCCTGCGAAACCTTGCTCGATTACCAGACCTCGGTGCTGGTCCGCGAGGGTCACGCCCAACAGCATGCGCGATCGATCCACGAGTTACTGGAAGAAAACTGGACCCTGAACTACGCGCCGGACGGGCACGACGGGCTGATGCAGGAACTGTTCTGGAAACACGGCGCGCAGATTGATGAGAATCGAATCGTGCGTGCTCATTCACTGGCCATTTTGCAGATGATGGTCGAGCGGGCCGACATGTGCACCTGGGGGCCGTCCATCGTGAGCACAGCCCCGCCATTTCTGGGGCGTGTGGTATCCCTGGGGCTGACCGAGCAGTTCGAGCCCCGACAGCTGAGCATCGTGACGCGCCGCAATGGCGCCCTGAGCAATCCGGCGGTCTGCTTCACCGAATGTCTGTTGCAGGTCATTCGGCGCCATGCGCGCTCAGCCAAAAAGGAAGACCGCGCGCTGTTTGAAACCTTACGGCTGCGGCTGTGAGGTGAGCCTACGGTTTTATGTCTGATACGTCAGGACGTCTTTGGGTCGAATCTGGCCGTAGGTACCGGCGCCAAGCGTTCACTACTGACTGATTTCTGCATGTGGCCAGAGGCGACTCTCGGCCAAAAGCTGCCCCTTGGCGAGAGGCAGCTTACAACGATGAACTCAACGACGATCGTTTCAAACCAGCAGCGACCTGTCCGCTATTGCAAAGGCACATAAATATCGGTCTGCCATTGATCCTGCGGTGTCTCGGGATAAATGCTTAGATAATCGAAGAACAGCGGCTGGTCTCGAAGCTCCTCGCCGCTGGTAGGGAGCCAGTCGCGATAGATCGGATAGATCGATTCGCCGATGTGATCCGTCGAGCCCACGTGACGCACCACGACGCAGCGCCCGCCAGGGATAACCCTCTCGGTTACGCCGAACTCATTCGCTGCTACCGCCTCGTGAATCTCGCCGCAGATTGCAAACCGGAACTCTTCGGCCGGGGTCGTATCGGGGTTGCCGAAAGGAATACCAAAGCTGCGACTTGATGCCACCGGCGACTGTCCGCTCTGCATGCGCCACTCGATAAATTTACGCACGCTCTCATTAATGAGCACGGGCGCTCCGCAATGCTCTAATGCTGCAACCCTGACTTCGCGAAATTCCACAATTCGTATCTGCATGATGATGCTCCTGGAAAAATGAGGGATGGTGAACACCGCACTCCAGACCTGCCAATTCGGTTGCTTCCTGAATGCACTCGGCGTCGTACCGAACGCCCGCCTGAACGCCCTGGAAAATGCTTCGGGGCTTTCGAAACCCGCACCGAAAGCGGCGTCCAGCACCGAGTAATCCGCGAGGGAAGACAAGCAATGCGCCGCGCGTCGTAGTCGCATCAGTTGTACATAACGTGAAACAGGCACGCCCACGAACGCGGTGAATTGTCGATGGAAGTGAAACGCCGAAAAATTCGCGACTTGGCTCAACATCTTCACGGACAAGTCACCTTCGAGATTGGCGTCGATGTAGGCGAGTACCAGGTCGAAGCGTTTTGTGTAGGCGGCGTTGCTCAGCAAGTCAGACACTGGATGGAGGCTCCGGGAAATACGGTAGGCAATAGAGTCGACTATACCGGCGTGCCCGCGCCTAGCCGTGTTTGCTCAGGTCGCGATTGAAATGCCTGTTCGACGTGGCCGCCTTGGATGCACCGTCTTGAAGGCTACCGGGCAGTTCATCTGAGCCTCCGATTGTAAATCCTGTACGACCGACAGCTATATTGGGTCGATTTCGGTCGGTCGTGACAGGCAGAAAGCGGCCAAAAGCGGCCTGTGGGGCGCGCCTCGAAAACCTGGGGCAACTCACAATTTTGACTCGATACTACTTACAGACTCACTCGGGCCGGCAGCGGTACCGATTTTCCGACGCAGAATCATCATTCCCGCAGATACAAGGCGAGTTGCACTGCGGCTCGCCGATGGCCGCCGGCCACCCGCGAGCCAGTGCCATCAAGCCAGCAGCTTAAGCTCGTCTTTACCGTACTTGAGCGATTTCTCGTCTGGAATCATCAGGCCGGTGTGCTCGTCGCGCCCCTGCAGGACGAAGCGGGCGTCCGGCTTGCCCAGTTGGGTAGCGGCCTGCCGGCTGTCGGCGCCGATCTCGCCCTTCTTCATGCGGTTGACGATCACCCCCACCGCCGTATCGTTGAAGTCGCGCAGCATCCAGGCATCGCCATCGCTGTCGCCAGCCACCAACACCGGGCCATAGCCCTTCTGTTTAACCAGCACGTTCTTGATGCCGACGGTCTTGCCCGGACCGTAATTGAAGTGCCAGTCTGGCTGATAGCGAGTGGTGTACTTGCCGTCTTCCATCGCCATGCGCAGGCCGATCACGTTCTCAGGCGGCACGCCGTATCCGTAATGAGGATTGCCCGCGAACACGCGTACCACATCGTCGATCGAGGCGGTGCTGACATAGACGTCGATGCCGTTGGCGCGCAGCGTGTGCATCAGGCCACGAATCTCCTCATGGATTCGAATGCCATGGAAGTGGGTATCGGCCACCACCCCGGCCCTGCCCGGTAATGTGCGCGAACTCTCGTACTTGACCTTGCGCAGCGCGTCGCCGATGGCGGAGTTGTTGGAAGCCTCGGCCATCGCCTGCAACTCAGCCGTGGTCATGTTCTTGTAGAAATACAGAATCCACTTGTAGCCGATCTCCACGGGGTAACTGTCGCAGATCGCGTCGTACATGAAGTAGAGCTTGGCGAGAAAATCCTTGTACTGCTCGCTAGCCTGGATCTCTTCCAGGCTCTTGTCGCCAGCGAGCCCCTTGTAGTTGGCGTGCAACCAGCGGTAATCCGCTTCCACATCGCTGGCGATGTCTTCCATCTTGACCGGCTTGCCGTCCACCGTGGTGTAGTCCTTCATGAACGCGCCGTTCGGCACGTCCTGACGCACCACGGCAGCGAACTCATCAGGCGTCAGCTTGTACTGCAAATGATTGATCTGGTAGACCAGCAGCGCTTCTTCACAGTCGTTCATGATGCAGGTGTTGTCCCAGTCGAACACCGCGTATGGGCGCTGGTCAGGACGGTAGGACGCGCTTTTGACGCCGTGCTCATCGATCACCGCTTGCAGACGCTTTTGGTTAAGCGGCGACCAGCGCACTGGGTCCAGCGCACTCGGTGTGGCCGCAGGCGTGGCGGCTTGCGTTATACGGGATGACAACAACAGCGGAGAGACGACGGAAACGGTGGCGAGGGTGTTCAGAAACTGGCGACGCTGCATGGCATAGCTCCTACTTCTAGACGAGAGGTTACAACCGAGGCGATGGCGAAAGCGTGTTTCAAAATACGAACGAGGGGAAGAGCCCGTCCGGCCACGAGGCTAGCTCCAAATACACAAAAAAACAATATTGCCTCAATATTACACAAACATGACGCGCAGACCGTGTCAGCTCAATGATCCTGGGGCCGCGCCAAACTTGACAGCGACTGACGCCCCTCCACAATGCGTGCTCGGACAGCGACTCGAACAGCAGGGACACCCGGTATGTGGCAAGAAGAGCGTTACCAGCGGATCCGCGCACTGCTATCGACCTTGCAGCGCGTCACCACCGACCGCATCGTCACGGAGCTGAATGTTTCTCGCGAGACTGTGCGGCGCGACCTGGTCGCTCTGGAAGAACAGGGAGAGTTGAAGCGGATACACGGCGGCGCCATCCGCGTTGAGGACGAAGCGCCCATCGCCGAGCGGGCGCAAAGCAACGTCAAGTTCAAGCGTGACCTCGCGCGCGCCGCGGTCAGTCTGCTGTCACATGGGCAGACAGTGTTCATCGACGCGGGCACCACCACCGTCATCCTTGCCGAAGAGTTGGCCAAGCTGGGAGGGCTGACCGTGATCACCAACTCGTTCAACGTGGCACTGCAACTGCGCAACCCCGCGGCGTCGGGCGGTCGGCACAACGAGGTGCTCGTACTGGGCGGTTCACTCGACGATCGTGCGCCGGCGACGGTCGGCAGCACCACGGTGGCGGAAATTGCCCGCTATCGGGCCGACCTGGCGCTGTTGTCGCCGGTCGGCATCGACGCCCAGCGCGGTGCCAGCAACTACGACCACCGCGAAGCCGAAGTGGCACGCGCCATGGCCGACAATGCCGAAGGCGTAGTCATCCTCGCCGATTACAGCAAGATTGGCGTGGAGAGCCGCGTCGCTTTCTGCCCGCCAGAACGCATCGACGTGCTCATCACCAACCACAAGGCCAGTACCGAAGCGGCGTTCGCCGCACTGAACGCCAAGCTGAAACGTATTGTCCTGGTGTAGCGGTGGTTTGGCGGTTGCAACAGGCATTGACTCAGCGTGATGCTCAAGTGCAGGCAACCGGGTAGATCTTGCACGATGCGACTCTCGGCGCTGGCAAACTGACCGTAACTGTATTGGCTGCGATCGCCTGCAATGGGTCGATTTCCGTCGGTCGTGAGAGGCAGAGATCGGCCAAGAGCAGCCATCCAGCCCATCAAAAATCGGACGATTGATGCATTTGCCGATTCACCATGGGGTGACAGAAATGGGCTACCTTGTTGACCCAGTTACTCATAGCTCAGGGAGAGCGCCATGTCTGTAGAAATTCAGCTTTCGGAAAACGCGACTGAAGAAGAGCGGTTAGGCATTTTGACCCCTTTGCTGGCCCATAATCTGGCCAACGGTGGGGACGACGCCCATGAAACATTTGCCCTGTTGCTACGAGACCCTGACAGCAATGAAGTTATCGGCGGGCTGTACGGCAAGGTCTCATATCGATGGCTGCTCATCGATCTTGTCAGCGTTCCCGAGTCGATGCGTGGCCAAGGTATCGGAGAGCGGCTAATGCGCATGGCCGAAGAGGTTGCACATAAAAAGAACTGCACTGGTATCTGGCTGGAGACCTTCAGCTTTCAGGCACCCGGTTTTTATCAAAAACTTGGCTATTCCGAATTCGGACGCCTGGCAGACTATCCACCGGAACATACCCGGCTCTATTACCAGAAGTCATTGCGCTGACAGCGATTTGGATCTTGGCCCGATCGCAAGCACACCGGTCTTTCCCCAAGCGACTACCGGCGCCAGCGTCAGGGCTCTGCTGGCCGCAGATAGGGCTCGATAAAGCCGCAGCCAAGGATCTCGTTCAGGCGTTGCGCATCGCTCATTCGGCGAAACAGTCCAATAGTCTTCCACGGCGCGTGACCATCGACATTGGGCGCTCCCAATCCGGCCAACAGGTCGGCGATCAGTATTGATCGGGTCTCGAAAGAGATGCGTGTCAGCCCGGTGCTATTGCCGACGCCGGCATGGGCATGAGCCCCGGAAAAGGCGATCAGGCTCCCCGGAGCGATATCGACGGCAATCCCCTCCTGCGGGCCGATCGCTTCCAGCAGATGCGGAATGGCTTCGTCGGCATCCACGGCATTGCGGCCGTGTCGATGGGATCGCTGCAAAATGGCGCGCATATCGAAATCTGCACTCGAATTACCCAGCGGTCGCTGCCATAGGCCTGGATACAAGGCGACGGTACGCCCTGCCGTGATGGGATAGATGGGCGCCCACCAGTTGGTTTGTGCATAGATATTCGACCCCCAGGTATCGCGGTGAAACGCGATGGTGGCCGTCGTGCGGGCACGCGGCGTTGACTGCCCTGGCTCGCAATGCGGCTGAAAACGCAAATGCAGGCGATCGCACGCCAGGGTATCAGGGGCGATGCCAAGGCTTTGCACGACGTCCCGCCAACGCTGCTGGACCTCAGCCGAGCCTGCGAAGTCATTCTGAATTTTCGCAAAGCGCTCAATCTGCTCAGGGTGGCTCAAATGGCGATGGATCTGTTGCGGTGACCAGGGATGCAGCGCGTCTTCGAGGAACGCACGCGTATATTCCACCAGCGCCGTCATGGGCTGCAGGTCAGCGAAGCGAATGATCTCGCCAGCATAGATCCGGTCATGCAATTGGCGAGCGGTGCTCGGTAAGGCAAGCGAGCTGTACATGACTGGAAGTCCCCTGAAGGTGCGCCCCTGACTTTAGATCCACGCCGATTGTGGCGAAAGTGGCAGGTGGGGCGAAAAAGCGCGGATCAGGCCCTGGGGACGTGAGCAACAGGCGACCTTCAAGCCATGAATGGGGTGCTTATGGCAATTCTTGGCAGGTAGTTAACTGCCAGGAGCGGTCCCTCGCGGCCGGTTTGCGAAGGTCCGCTTCTGGCCGGTTAGCGACCATTGCTCTGGCTAGCCATCCTTGTACTCCCACACGTGGAGGACTTGCCATGAACATCATCGCCGCCTGCAGCCGTCAGCCTTGGAACAAGGGAAAATTGGTCGGGCAGAAAACCCCGCTTCGACTGAGAGATATCCGGGCCATCCGAGTAAGGCTTCAAATTGCCGAAAGAACCCGGGATCTGGCTCTCTTCGATCTAGCCATCGACAGCAAGCTTCGAGCCTGCGACTTAACCAAGCTCCGTGTTCGCGACGTTGCCCATGGCGAGCACGTGTCATCACGAGCCATGGTGATGCAGCGGCCGAGTGAGATTATCGAGTTGCTGCCGCATAGATGGGCGCCCGTTTAACCACGCAAGGTCTTTTGGGCGGACGCTTACTGTCCAGGGCCTGGCCAGAAGGTTTTAGAAAATGCGTAAGCGATGGGCTTGAAACTGGAAGCAGGCTGCAGCTTCCGTTTCCCAGATGCTGACAGTTCAGTTGGAAGAGTTGTTCAGCTGCTGAAGCTCAAGTTGCTTGGCAGCACTGGCTTCGAGGTTTGCACGCTCTTCATCCAGATACCGATAAATGTTTTGGAGGTTGGCGATTTTCTGTTTGATTTCTGCCATCTTCTTTTCAATTAGCTTAGCGCCGTCAGCACAATCGATCAGCTTGTTCCGCTGCGCATCCAGAATCTCGCCTATTTCCCCCAGGGAAAACCCCATGCTTTGCGCGCGCTGGATAAAGTCCAGATCCTGCAAAGTTTGCACTGTGTAATGGCGATAGTTGTTAGTTCCCCGTAGCGCTGAGATCAGGCCGATTTGTTCGTAGTAACGCAGCGTATGGCGGCTGGCGCCGCTGCGGGCCTCGAGTTCACCGATTTTCATGAAAACACCGCTTGACTATAGAGTTGGGTCGATAGTTTACGATCGTTTTCTCACCTTAACAAGGAACAGGGAAATGAGCGTGGAGTGCTTTGTCACGGGGGGTACCGGCTTCGTCGGTCAACATTTGGTGGCGTACCTGAGTGCAAAAGGTCACACCATTCGGGTGTTGATGCGTCGCCCAGAGCGACTGGCTGCACTGCGCGAGCAAGTCGACAGTTTGGGAGGGTGCGCAACCCGGGTATTTGCCGTAGCTGGCGATCTGGAACGGGACAACCTCGGGCTGAGTCTTGCTGACAGAGAAGTGCTAAGGCGCGCCAGAGTCATATTCCACCTGGGCGCCCACTTCGCATGGGGGCTTTCAGTGGAGCATTCTCGTGCGGTGAATGTGGAAGGGGCAAAGCGCGTGGCGCTGTTGGCGGCTGAGCAAAAAAGCCGGTTAGTGATGATTGGCGGCTACATGCTGAAAAATCATGAACATCTGCAACGCATCGGGATTGATCCTCGTTATCCGGAGTTGACGAATTGGCCTGCCGTCTACCGGCATGTCGGTGGTTACGAGGGGAGCAAGTTGGAGGCGCATTTTGCGACCCTGGAGGTCATGTCCGCCAAGGGCGGGGAGATTACCGTTGTCCACCCCGCGACGGTTTGTGGCCACAGCCGCACGGGGCATATCCTTGATGGTCAGCCGCTGGTGGAGCTGATACGCAACCTTGTACAGGGAAAGCTGACTGCAGTGCCCGGTACCGCCGAGCACTGGCTACCGCTGGTTACCGTGGATTACCTGGTTGAACTGGTGGCGGTTTGTGCTTTTGATCCTGCCATGGTGGGTCAGGAACTGCTGGCGCTTGATGACCAGACTCCCAACTTGCGAGAACTCCTGGTACAGGTGGCAAAACCCGTTGGCGTAAAGTCTCCCAAGCATCACATTCCGCTGCGATTGCTGAAGTTGCTACTGAGTATTCCTCCCGTCGCGCGTTTTTTGAATACAAAACCCGAAGCCTTGGACTTTATCCAGACCACTCGTTTTGATACAGCGGCGGTCGAGCAATTTGCCAACAGGCATGGAATAGCCAAACCGGATATACGCCAGTCTTTGCAGCACACTGCAACGTTCGTCAACTCATATTGCATAGCCAAGGGCAAGGCCCGCTGACTTCTCTTGGGGGCGACAAAGCCATTAGCCCCCGATTAAATGGACTTTCCTAAGGTAAGTAATGCGGATTCATCAACTTAGAAGTGCAACCATCGTGCTTGAAATCGGCCCTTGTCGAGTCATTGTCGATCCTATGCCGGGAGAACAGGGTGCATAATCGCCTCTGGCTTGGGGGGTATGTTTAACTAACACTCAATCGCCTCAGCCATACGCTTGAGCACTACTTCACAGCGATGCATGGGAGTGAACGTCCACCTGATCCACTATCTTTTTTCTGCCATTTCGTACTGGAACTTCAAGAAGGCCTACAGCATCCTACTGGGCGAACCAGCTTATGCCCCAATAAATACTGGGGTTGGTGGGATCTTCGTATCCTCAAACTTTGCGCCGTCGATGTGGGACGGCATTCTATCGAACGACAAATCAGCGACAGGGATCGTCATCAATGCAATCTACTTTCAGCAAAGGCGTCATGTTTGCACTCTCCGCTGCGGCACTGAACGCAACGATCGGTGTACTCAGCAAAGTACTCATGAGTAATGGTTTCACTGCCAGCAGTGTGGCCGTCATCAAGACCCTGCTGGGTTGCCTGCTACTTTCGATCCTGTTGCTTTTCCTCAAGCGCCCGGCGTCTACGGCCAAATGGACTCAGGCGGCTATCTGCGCCTTCCTTGGCATCTTCGTGCTGTTCCATTTCGAAACGTCCGCCTACCGGCATTACGCCGCAGCAGGTGTAGTGGTGGTGCTGATGGCCAGTGCCTCGATTTCCTCGATCATCCTGGGGCGCATTTTCCTCAAGGATGCCATCACCGCGAACGCGACCGTGGGCGCCGCACTGGCCATCGCCGGGATCGCGGTGATCTTTGGCGCCGACCTGCAACAGGGCTTTACCCTGCAAGGCGCTGCGCTTGCCTCCATGGCCGGCTGCGGTTATGGGGCCTTTTCGGTTGCCATGAAGCGGATGGGCGTATCCGGGGGGCTGCACCTCACCCGGCAATTGCTGTTTTTTGGCAGCCTGTACCTGCTGATGCCGGCTGCGGCCGATGGTTTCGTGATCGGCGAGCTGTCGCCATTGGCGATCGCTGCACTGCTGGCGCTGGCCGCGCTGCCGACCATCCTCGGCTTCTTCTGCACCACCAAGGCCATCGAATATCTCAAGCCATCCCAAGTGCAGGCGCTGGAACTGACCGAGCCGCTGTTCGCCGCGCTGCTGGCGTTTGTGGCGCTCCATGAAGTACCGCGCGAAAGCCTGTACGCGGGAGCGGCACTGATCATCGTCGGGCTGTGTTTCTCCAATGAACTAATCCGCTTGGGCAGCAAAGCATCCGTCCCTTCGACCGAGTGAGCTATTTTCGGATCCTGATTACTTTGGCAATCAGTGGTTTTTAAGTGTTTTGAGCGACTGACCGCTTCTGGCCCAGAGTGTGTAAAAACGCAGACACCGTTTGGAAGTCTGCGTTGCTACGTAAAATCTGCCAGCGCTTGGCTGGTTAGTAGACCTGAAATTTGCTTAGGAACGTGATTTTCGTTCTAGTTGTGACCGTCAAACCTGCTCTAAGACGTTTTTACACAACCTCGGCCGAAAGCGGCCTCTCACGAATAGCCATCGGTCAATCTCGGCCATTTACGACGTGCAAACGAGACATCAATGCCATGGCTCCCGATTGTTCCAGTCAGGCAGACCACCCACTGATAGCGCGCCCAACGATGTGTTGGTCACTACTTGCTTAATGCGAACAGCATCACGAGCACCCGGAAGGATCAAGTGACGCCACCGCTTACATCCGGTGATGTTCCAACAAGAAGTCCACGAACAACCGCACCCGCGCCGGCATTGCCGAGCCACCTACGAACACCGCATGAATCGGTTCCTGGTCGCCGGGGTTCCAGGCTTCCAGCAGCGGTATCAGGTCACCGCGCTGCAGATCCTCGCTCACGCTGAACTCGCCAATACGCGCAATGCCGGCACCTACTCGCGCGAGTTGTGCCAGCGCTTCACCACTGCTGCATTCGATGTTGCCGCTGACCTTCAGGGAAAACTCTCTTCCGTCGCGGATGAACGGCCAGTTGGGTTCGGCACGCCGGAAGTTGAAGCGTAGGCAGTTGTGCCGTAGCAGGTCTTCCGGTTCCTGGGGGATGCCGTGGCGCTGCAGATACTCGGGCGATGCCACCACTACCTGGCCGGTGTCGCCGATCCTGCGCGCGGTCAGCGGGCTGTCGGGCAGATGGCCAAAGCGTACCGCGACGTCGGCCTGGCCGCCGAGAATGTCGACCACTTCGTCGCCGAGGGTGAGGTCGACGACAATGTTCGGGTAACGGGCGCTGAATGCTGCCACCAAGGGAACGATGGCCAGCCGCCCATGGCCAAGGGCGGCGCTGACCCGCAATCGGCCCCTTGGTACGCCCTGGTCGGCGATGGCTTCTTCGACCTCGGCCATGTCGGCCAGGATACGCCGGGCGCCGCGCAGGAAAGCCTCGCCCTCGGCGGTGAAGGTGATCGCTCGGGTGGTGCGCAACAGCAGGCGGGTGCCAAGACGTTGTTCGGTACGCGCGATGATCCGACTGACCGCCGAGGGTGTCAGCCCCAATGCACGCGCGGCGGCCGACAGACTGCCTTCCTGCGCCACGGTGGCGAACACGCCCATTTCACCTGACCTGCCGTTGAAGTCCATTTGTGCTCCTTACGCAAAGGTGATTGCCAGAAATGCTATCTACCGCCTGAAAAGGTTGGATCGTAGCATTAGCGGCATAGATAAGGAGCCTTCCATGCGTATCAATCCACCACTTGTCGCACTCGCCATTGGTGCCTTTGGCATCGGCGTTACCGAGTTCGCCCCCATGGGCATGTTGCCGGGCATCGCTGCGGATCTCGGCGTTTCCATTCCCGCCGCAGGTCTGTTGGTCAGTGCTTACGCCTTGGGCGTGCTGCTCGGCGCGCCGCTGATGACCCTGACCACCGGCAGGATTCCCCGGCGCTATCTGCTGATCGGACTCATGGCGATTTTCACCCTGGGCAATCTGATGTCAGCCCTGGCTACCGATTACTACAGCCTCATGGTCGCCAGGGTGGTGACCTCACTGAACCACGGTGCGTTCTTTGGCGTTGGCTCCATCGTCGCCGCTAGCGTGGTCGCCCCGGAGAAACGTGCCGGGGCGGTTGCGGCAATGTTCATGGGCCTGACCCTGGCGACCATCGGCGGTGTGCCGCTGGCCGCCTGGTTTGGCGAACTGTTCGGCTGGCGCACCGCATTCTGGGGTATTACCGGTCTCGGCGTGGTGGCCATGATCGCGTTGTGGTTCGCCTTGCCCAACCTGCAGGCGCCGCAAAGCGTCGGTGTACTGGCCGAAATTCGGGTACTGGGCCGTGGCCCGGTGCTGGGGGCGTTGGCCCTGACCGTAGTCGGCTCGGGTGCAATGTTTACCGTCTTCACCTACATCGCGCCGATCCTCAGCAGCGAGACCCATGCGTCCACCGCCTACATCACCGCCATGCTGGTGCTGTTCGGTGTGGGGTTGACGCTGGGCAACATGTGGGGCGGCAAGGCCGCCGACCGCTCGATAGATCGCACCCTGATCGTTTCGCTGAGCGTGCTGATTCTCGTCTTGCTGGCGTTCACCGTACTGATGCGTTGGCCGCTACCGGCCGCCGTTGCCATCCTGATATGGGGTATTGCCAGCTTCGCCCTGGTGCCGCCGCTACAGATGCGCGTCATGGAGGCTGCCAAGGACGCGCCCAATCTGGCCTCGGCGGTGAACATCGGTGCCTTCAACTTCGGCAACGCGATTGGTGCGGCGCTGGGTGGAGCGGTGATCAATACCGGGCTGGGTTATCCGGCGATTTCCCTGGCCGGAGCGGCAATGGCGGGTCTGGGGCTGCTGATGGTGTTGGCTTTTGCTTGGCGTTCCAGAACGATTGCAGCTGCGGTGGTGTGACGATGATGTGAGGGGGCTGTTAGTCACCATTGATGAGTGACGGCTAGCGGCCGATTCTGTTGAAAAAGTCGACCCGGCCCGGCTACCTATTCATTGAACTGTGAAAACGCCTTTTATGCGCGCTGCCACGTCAAATCTGGGCCCTGAACCTTCTGCGCAAAGCACGGATTTCAATCTCGGACGCGTACTTTTCTGCAATGGAAACCGAAGCCGACTTTTTCAACAGAATCGGCCAAAAGCAGCCCTTCGATGTGGCTACAAAACCAGAGGCGGTTTACTCACAACGGAGATGCGGGCCAGCCCCAACTTCAACAGTTCCTTACGTAGCAGTGAGCGCTCAAGCACAGCCATTCCGGCCTGCCATTCGATCGACAGCAAATGGCTCAACTTTTGTTGGCTGACCAAGGGCTCAGCCAGAAAGTAGCTTTTGCACTCGCGGATGCTGATGACGTTCAACAGCCAGTCTCCACCCTGCGCCGCCAGCCAGTGACCGATCGTTGAACGATGCGTTTGGATCAGCGCACTGGCATCCCACACCGCCATCTGCGCGAAAACCTGCGGCAGGTTGCTATCGGCTTTCAGCCGTTTCATATCAACCGCCAACGCGCCAATCAGGTCTGACTCGATAGTGGCTTGACACTCGGAGAAGTACCGCTCGGGCCAGTCCGCTTCCAGTTTCGCCCGCCGTGCGAGGACTTCATAAGCCCGGATATCCGATTGGGTGGTCAACTGCCCTGTAAAATTCAGGGTATTGTCCAGAATTGCCGTGGCCAGCAACACAGCACTTTTTTCGCTGATTAGCGGCAACAGCTCTGCCGCTTCCCAACGCTGAAAAATCAGAGTCGCCGCTGCGCCGATCGGCAGGATGTCTGCCGCAGATCCGAGATTCTGCGCCCAATAGTTTTCAAAGCCTGGGTGATGGTCAATGACTTCCACCACCTGTTCAAGAACCACCACCGGGTCGAAATAGTGGTAGTCGGAGACATCCACCAACACGAACTCATCACCCGCTCTCGGCAGATAATCGTCCAGAGATGATTGCCATCCGAGCACGGTCCTGGAGATGCTGACATTGAGCGGGGCGCTACTGACGGCCCGAGCATCAACGCCTTGGTGATTCAACAGCTCGGCGTACGCAATGCAGCAGGCATACGCGTCGATGTCCAGGTACGCCGAGCCTGAGGTCACCACCCTCATAACATGTGGGCCACAGCGTGAGCTGCCGAGACAGTCGAAGACAGCTTCAACGCTTGAGCGATACCCTCCAGAATCCGCTCATACGCGAATTGGCACTGTTCTTCGTCGATGGAAATGCGCACCGTGGCCCCGGCGATCCGGTCGGAATATCCCAGTTGTGTAACCGTGTTGGACAGGCTGAGCGTCTTGTCCGAGCATGCCGACCCACCGGTTATGTAGATCGACTGCGTGTTCAAGGTCCACTGCAGTTTTTTTGTATTGACCCCCGGCAATGCAATAAAACTCACACAAGGTACACGCGGTGCTTGCTGACCGATCACGACCACTTCGCCCAGCATCGCTTGCAGCGTACGTTCAAACGTTTCCCGGCTCTGTTGTACCGCGACTTTACCGTTGCCGTACTTGTGCTGTTTCTCCTGCAACGCGGTTTCAATCGAAAGAATGCCCGGATAGTTCTGAGTACCACCGCGCAACCCGCCTTCCTGGCCGCCGCCAACAATTAATGGCGACAACCCGTAGCGGTTTCTGGCGTACAGAAAACCGGCACCGGGCAACGCCCCGAACTTGTGCCCTGACGCAATGGCGAAATCAACGCCGGATGCGTGCAGATCCACAGGGATTTTGCCGATGGCCTGGGTCATGTCCGAAAACAGCAAACCACCCCCAGCCTTCACTTGTCGTGCGATTGCTTCGATCGGTTGAATCACGCCGGTTTCGTTATGCACTGCCATAACGCAAACCAATGTCGGGCGACCCGCATGGGCACGGAGCAACTGCTCCAATTGTTCAGTGTCGAGCAATCCGTTCATTTGATGCCCGATCGCTATGGCTTGCAGGCCTTCCAGACCGTAGCGGTTTATGTTCTGCAGGGTGCAGGAGTGTTCGATCGCTGAGTACAGCACCAAGGGTTGCTCATGTTTGTAGCGTTCGAAAAAATTATGAAACACCTGGGCACAGCCCTCACTGGAGCCGCTGTTGAAAATCAGGCAGTCGGCGTCCACTTTCAAAAGGCTGGCGATGCTGCCACGCGCCCGTTCGACTCGTTCGAGCAACTGAACGCCGAGGGCGTGATTGGCATTGGGGTTGGCGCATTGGCGGGTCGAAAACAACGCCTGAAGCATGTTGCTGACACCCATTGAAACCGGTGCCGAACCACAGACGTCGGCATAAACTGCATCCACAGCAATATCCATATCAAACACTTCCAGTTTTCTGTTTTATGTCATTCAGGATGCTGCTCGCAAAATGCGAACAGAGACTCACAAGTCAAATAAGCAAGCGCAGCATGAGCTGGATCGAGCACAGCAAAACGAAAGCATTCAGCGCCTGTTTCAGATGCCTCGAGTCCAGCCGATGAGAAAGCATGGCTCCGAGGAAACCACCCACCAATATCCCCAGTACCAATTCACCGGTGTAACCGAGAAAATCCATGGCTGAACCCACTCTGCCGGATAACGCCCCACTTGCTCCGATGATACCGATCAGCGCCGAGGTCGAAATGGCCTGCTTTATCTGCAGACCAAACAGGCTGATCAGTACAGGCAGGTAGATGAACCCGCCGCCCTGCCCGACCAGCCCGCACAATACGCCAAGCACCAGCCCTATCAGTGGCAACGACAGCGATTGATGGTTGCACAACAGGGCCACCGGTTTATGGAACAGGTACGTCACCAACAACGACATCAACCCCAGTAGTCCGAAGACGAACAGGATGAAGTTTTCGCTGAATGCATCAGCATGGAGCGAGGCAAAAAAGTTGGCGACAGCCATCGGTACGGCAAAGCTTCTGATCACTCGCCAATCCGGCTGAAATTTGACGCGGTGCAGCGCGAACGACACGAGGGACGAAAAGAAGCCCTGTGCGGAAGACAGCCCCGTCACGACTTCAATCGGCAGTTTCTGACCGGACAATATCGGGTAAATCAGCACCAACAGGGGCGTCACGATGATGCCCCCACCGATACCGAACAGACCTGACATGAAACCAGCCATCACGCCCACACCGACCATAACCGGGTAGATTGTCACGGCTACCATCTCAGCAGACCTTGATCTTGCCGGTCCCTTCCGTCATCCGACCGATAACAATCAGATCAGGGCAAAGCGCCTGCCACTTCTGACGGTTCTTTTCAAACCCTTCGGCACTCACAGTGAACAGCAAACCGCCATTCGTTTGCGGGTCATGCAACAGAAACTTTCTAGCTAATGGAAGATCAGCCAGGTAGTCCACGTTCTGCGCGTACTTTTTAATGTTAGAGAAAATACCGCTGTCAGCCGAAGTCACCGCCACCGCCAATGACTCTGTGCCGTCATAAAAAACCAGACCGCTTGTATCCAGGTCAACATCCAGTTGCCCCAGCCCGACCATCTCACTGATATGGCCGATCAAACCGAACCCCGTGATGTCAGTCAAACTGCTAACCTCAGGACTTTCGCTCAGCGTGCGGCCAAACGCGTTGTCGCCGGTAATCTGGGCAAGTGTCGACGCAGGAATATCCTCTTGTTCAATCACTCCGGTCTTCAGGGCATTGGCGAGGATGCCGACACCGATTGGACGCGTCATGACCAGCAAATCACCGGCCCTGGCCGTGTTATTTTTCTTCAAACGGTGTTTTTCCACCTCACCAATGATCGAGAAGCCGTACAAGGGCTGGCTGTTCTTGATCGTATGGCCACCGACGATGCTGACATTGAACTTGTTCATCACCGACTGGGCGCCAAGGATCATCTGCGTTACTTGCTCGACCGAAACCAGTTCCGGGTCGAACGCCATGATCGAGTTGGCAATAAGCGGACTCCCGCCTGAAGCAAAAATATCGCTTACAGCATTGCTGGCTGCCAATTGGCCGAAGACATAAGGATCGTTGACTATCGGGGAGAAAAAATCGGTGGTGAATAAAAGATATTTTTCACCTGCGTCATAGACGGCGCAATCATCAGAAGACTCAAAGCCCAATACCACCTTGTCATCCGAAACCGTATTGGCTGCTGCAGTTTGCGACAGAATCTTCGTTAACACACTGGATGGGATCTTGCACCCGCACCCACCGCTCTCAGATTTATCCATGATCTGACAAAACATCGACATCGGCTTTCCTTAAAATCCATTTTCCATAATTAAAACAGCGCATTAGCGTGCTGAAACATACTGTTACGTCCTTTTTTCTGCCGACAAGACTTGCATGCTTTCATTGCAAAAACATGACGGAATGGAGGCATTTTGAGGTCATGTGGATGTCAGCGCGCAATGGTGTATGAACCATTGCCTCACTGCTCTACATTGCTGAATCGAGCGAAGGTAAATGAAACTGCTCTCTGCTGACGGTGCTAGGCCACCAGCCCGAGCGTGTTCTCAACCTGGGCTACCACTGGTATGGATGAGCAACGCTATGAAAGCCACGAAAGGAGCGAACAGCACCAAGCCGCCGACGGCGACTGCCCAGCCCCAGGCAACCGCTTTCTCCCTTGAAACGGCCGCCACTCAGCAAGCCAAGCACGTAAACGCCAATCCTATGAGCCAACAGGTTGATTAAGGTATCAAAGATGAAATCCATTTTTGATCCTCGTGGCTCCTTGTCGGTTTTCTTGAGCGTTCTAGCCGAAAGCAACCCTTGTGCAATGTCCGCTATTGGCCGATTCTGTTGAAAAAGTCGGATTTTCAACTCGCCTGAACTCAGGCACGGCCACCACCGGAGAACCTACTCACCACATTGCGTGGTTATTCGGACCTTCGTTGACCATTGCCGCTCTGTTGGTGGGTCAGTTTTAGGTTTTTTGCATGGTGCAGGCGCACCTATCCCGTGAGCGGTGGCCCTTGAGATGTAAGTTTGGCCAGCCGTCGCAGGTTCTGTACCGCAGCGGCCAGCGTGAACTCATCGGTCGCACCACTCATGCCACGTAGTCTCAGACGATCCAATTTCAGGATGCGCTTGAGGTGGGCAAACAACATTTCAACCTTTTTGCGTTCGTGGCGAGAGCGCACGTATGCAGGTGTCGTTCCGATGCGCCGAGCCACATCACGCGCGGCTTCATGGACGCTGCGAGCAATCTTGCGGAACGATGTGTTCGGGCAGCACTTGGCTTTCATCGGACACGTAGCGCAGTCGGTCTGCCGGGATCGGAAGATGATGGTGTTGGCTGTGGTGACGTGCGAACGCTCATTCTTGAAGGCTCGCCATTCGCTGCGCAATGCCTTGCCGGCCGGGCAGCGGTATTCCTCGGCCTCTTCATTCCAGTGGAAATCGTTGCTCGAGAAACTGTCGTTCTTGCGCTCGGTTTTATCCCACACCGGCACATGCGGCTCGATGTCTTTTTCCTCCACCATCCAGGCCAGCATCGGCGCTGTACCGTACGCGGTATCGCCGATGAGGCGTTCTGGCTTGATATCGAACTGCGCCTCAACCCGGTCGATCATGATCCTGCTGCTCTCGACCTCGGCCGTGCGATGAGCCGGTGTGGGTTCCACATCCATGATCACGCCGTGTCGGTGTCGATCAGATAATTCGTGGAGTAAGCGTAGAACGCCGGACCACCTGGAGCTGCGGTCCAGCGGGCTTGAGGATCAGTCAGCGATAGGCGCTTCGGCAGCGTTTCGACCAGAGCCTCTTCATCGAGTGCCTGAAGGTACTCACGCACGGCGCGGGTGCTCAGGGACGGATCGCTCCAGTTGACCGGTTCATCACCCGGCACGCCACGCTGCCGACTCGCATCCGCTTTGATGATGCTGGCGTCCACGGCGAAGCCTTCGCCCCTGACCAGACCTGCCTCCATGCAGCGACGCAGCACCTCATTGAACAACCAGCGAAACAGATCGCTGTCCCGAAAACGGCCGTGTCGGTTCTTGGAAAACGTCGAGTGATTGGGTACTTCATCTTCGAGGCTCAACCGGCAAACCAGCGATACGCCAGGTTCAAATGGGCCTCTTCGCACAACCGCCGTTCTGAGCGAATGCCGAAGCAATAGCCCACGATCAGCATGCGGATCATCAGTTCGGGATCAATCGACGGACGCCCAATCGGGCTATAGAAATCGGCGAGGTAATGGCGCAGCTCGTTCAGATCGAGACACTGATCAATGCTGCGCAGAAGGTGATTGGCGGGGATGTGATCTTCAAGGTTGAACGAGTAAAACAGCCGGTCCTGCCCACTCGATAACTGTCCCATCATGCTGCGTGCTTCCCTGCTGGCCAATGCATAGATTTTGCCGCAGGCCAGATAGCAGAGCTACTTCTTCAATAAAATCAGACGAAAACGGTCAGTCAAAGAACTCCATGCCTGCATACGGCTGGCGCCGGCATTGCTCAAGCCTTGAAGCCAGGCTGCCTACATGCACTTCCAGGCGATGCCCATCGGGATCCGAAAAATAAAACGAGTTACCTTCGCTCGAATTGGATTTCCACTCAATAACGTTACGAAGCCGCAAGTAAGCGGTGACTTCTTCAAAATCGTCCTGCCCCACCGAAAACGCATAGTGGGTGTAATCAGGCTGTTTTTCCGCCACGCGACTCTCATCGAGAGACAGACAAAGCCAGAGATCACCGAGGGAAAGATAAGCCCCCGTCTCCCAGCGGGCAGCCAATCTAAAGCCGGGTAGAGCCACATAAAACTCGATACTGCGAGTGAGGCTCACAACCGCCAACGTAAGATGATTCAAGCCAGTCAACATAAGCATCTATCCAGACCCCATTCAAGAAGTGTTGCAATCCTCACAGCGGGTCTTGATAGCAAGTTCTGTTCGCTTTGACAAAAAGCAGGATAAATGAGGTGAGGATTGCCAGGCGAATGCAATCAGGTGCGCAACTGGAATGCAGTTTCGCACCTGAAAACTATTGGAGGTTGATTGACCCGTCAAAGAGACCTGACGAAATGCCGGATTAATGCAACAAAGAGCGGCGTCTTGCATAGGCGAAGTAGATCACCAGGCCAATTGCCAACCACGCCCCAAATACCAGCCAGGTCGTCTGCTTGAGGAAGGTCATCAAGGTTACGCAGAACGCGATGGCGAGCAACGGAACAACGGGCACGCCCGGGCATCTGAATGCGCGAGGGAGATCGGGTCGGGTCTTGCGCAATACGATCACTGCCACCGAGATCAGACTGAATGCGGCCAACGTACCGATATTGATCAGCTCGGCGAGGACGTTCAGCGGAATCAGTGCCGAGATCAGCCCGAAGACTATTCCGACCATCCAGGTGGCGAAAAATGGTGTGCCGAATCGTGGATGAACCCTGGAAAGGCGCCGGGGAAGCAGTCCGTCGCGCGACATCGCGTAGATGATCCTGGTTTGACCGTACGCCATGACCAGAATGACAGTCGTCATGCCAACGATTGCGCCTAAATCAACGAACCCGGCAACCCAGCTTTCACCGGCATATTGCAACGCCAATGAGACCGGATGATCAACGCCGAGGAATTGGGCATAGGGCACGATGCCGGTCATGATCATTGAAACGGCAACGTACAACACCGCACAAACGGCCAAGGAACCGATAATGCCGATGGGGAGGTCACGCGCCGGTTTTTTCACTTCTTCGGCGGCAGAGGAAACCGCATCGAAACCAATAAAAGCAAAAAAAACCAAGGCCGAAGCACTCAAAATGCCTTGGCCACCGAAGGGCGCGAAAGGTTGCCAGTTAGCCGGCTGAACATGTCGCGCACCAACGGCGATGAAGAGCAGCACCACGGCGATCTTGATGATCACCATTACGTTGTTTACGCGTGCGGATTCCTTGATGCCCATGGAAAGCATCCAGGTAATTGCCAGCATAATCACCAGCGCGGGTAGGTTGAACCAGGTTTCCACACCGGGCAAAGAGCCTGGAGCCGCCGTAAGCACAACCGGAAGACTCAGCCCAAATCCGCTCAGCAGGGACTGGAAGTAACCCGACCACCCAACAGACACAGCCGAACTGGCCAGTCCGTATTCGAGCATCAGATCCCAGCCGATCATCCAGGCCACCAACTCTCCCAGCGTCGCGTAGCTGTAGGTGTAAATCGAGCCTGCTACCGGTACAGATGAGGCGAACTCGGCATAACAGAGCGCTGCAAATGCACAGGCTAACGCCGCTAACAGGAATGAAACCGTGAGGGCCGGTCCCGCAGTCAATGCGCCGGTTCCGGTCAAGACAAAGATGCCCGTCCCCACGATTGCACCGATACCGATCAGGACCAGATCCATCGGCCCCAGCACTTTTTTCAACCCGGCAGGCGCTCGGGCAGCAGCAATCATTGCGTCCAGGTCTTTTGTTCTGAAAATGCTCAATATTGCCTCCGTTGTTACTTGTTTTTATTGTCAGAGCCAGTGGCCAGGGTGTCGGAAATGACAAGAAATTGTATTTCAGTACCTCGAAAATTAACGTTCGAAACGGATCTGTATTTAATTATTTTTCAGACGTTAATTATCCAAAATGTGTTCTTTATGTAATTTCCTTTCTAATATTTGTCGTTCCTGGAAATGGATGCTTGATCAAGGACCTGCGGGATGGGGCCAATCGCCCTACCGCGTACTCATTGTTAAAGGGAGAGAACACATGGCGGAAATGGATAAGGTTGATCGTTCAATTCTGGAAATTCTGCAAATGAATGGTCGCCTGACGAACGCCGAGATCGCCGTTCGTGTCTGCCTGTCAGCGCCAGCCTGCTGGAAGCGCCTGAAGCGCCTGGAAGAGGAGGTGATTGTCGGGTATCACGCACACTTGAACCCAAAGACCATGGGGCTTGGACTTTTTGCTTTCATCAGCGTCACCCTCGATAGTCACTCCGAGGACGCCATGGAGCATTTCGAAGCGGGCGTTCTGGCGCTGCCCAACATAATTGCCTGTCACAAAGTGTCGGGGAAATACGACTACCTCTTGCAGGTAGTCGTCAAAGATATGGAGGCATTCCATGAACTCGCCATGCATCGCATACGTACGCTCGGCAATATCAAGGAAATGTACACCGGGTTTTCGCTCAAGGAGATCAAGCACTGCAATACCTTGCCACTGTAAGTGCCTGGACTTGCCCCTTGTTCAGGACGAGTCACACAATCAATGCCGGGGTTGGCGGGATCTTTGTATCCTTGAACCTGGCGCCGTCGATGTGGGGCGGCATTCTATCGAACGACAAAGCAACGACAGGGACCGTCATCAATGCAATCCAGTTTCAGCAAAGGCGTCATGTTTGCACTCTGCGCCGCGGCACTGAACGCGACGATCGGTGTGCTTAGCAAAGTACTCATGAGTAATGGTTTCACTGCCAGCAGTGTGGCCGTCATCAAGACCCTGCTGGGTTGCATGCTACTTTCGATCCTGTTGCTTTTCCTCAAGCGCCCGGCGTCTACGGCCAAATGGACTCAGGCGGCAATCTGCGCCTTCCTTGGCATCTTCGTGCTGTTTCACTTCGAAACGTCCGCCTATCGGCATTACGCTGCGGCAGGTGTAGTGGTGGTGCTGATGGCCAGTGCTTCGATTTCCTCGATCATCCTGGGGCGCATCTTCCTCAAGGATGCCATCACCGCGAACGCTACCCCCGTCACTACCTTGCCGCCCCACTTTGATGGCAGGGCTCGATTTCCCTCGTGCCATCTCAGGAAGAGAGCACCGTCGAACGGTGTGACCATGGAAGGGAATGACCATGCTGGTAATGGACGATCTGGTACAACCCGGTAAGACGGAGCGCTTCGAGGACTGGTTGGGGAGGAACCTGAAAACACTGACGTGTAGACTGGGTTACTCGAATTTCCTTGTTGGGCGTAAAGCCTGGTCCTGGTACGCCCAACCAGCAGGTATTGATTCAAGGCAACTACCCGGTTACCTGGCGCAATCATTACAACAGCCAGGCCTATGCTGCGATTGACCCGATCGCGCATCACTGCCTCAACTCTAACCTGGCGTTGCTCTGGAACCGGGAGAACTACCGACAGCCCGCGGAATCGGCGTTCTTCGAAGAAGCCGCGATGCATGGGCTCCAGTTGGGCTGGCAGCCATTTGCAACGGATTTGACCCGCACCCCTTGCAACCAGACCGGTAGTGAACGGCCAAAAGCCGCCTTTCTCGATATCGGCAGATTGACGTGTCGAGGTTTTATTCCGGCATTGGTACAACGGTGTAATAAACTCCATTGGCCCCGTAGGCCGGTCGCACCCAGGAATCCCCGCACTGATAGTACGTGCGACTGGAAACGGTCCTCAGCCCGCACCCCGTTGGCAAGCTAACAAATGTCGAACCCATGGGCATGGCAGGCGGTGCTGCGGTCATCATTCCGGCGTTGTAGCCTGCACCAAAGGCATTGTTGCTCGCATTCGTATTAGCAGCATCAGCGATGGCGGCACCGGTAACCGCGCCAGCGGCTGCGGCGGTGGCAGGACTTACGCTGTCGTTGTAGCCACAGTTATAACAACCACTGCTGGCATAGACAGCAGTTGGCGGGTGGTAGTAGGTGGTTCCGTAGGTCGATGGATGGTAGACCGTCGTGCCATAACCGTCCGCATGATAGCCACTGGCACTGCCCCCATTTTCACCCTGGGCGTGCCATGAGCCTTCGCCGCCATAGGCCGTTCCGCCTTCGGCCCCAGTGCCATGCCAGGAGCCCTCGCCCCCGGATGCGGTCCCGCCATTCTCGTCTCTGGCACTCCAACTGCCATCCCCCCCGGAAGCCGAGCCGCCGCGATAGCCTGAGCCACTCCAACTGCCCCCCCCTCCTGAAGCCGAGCCGAATTCACCGGAGTGGCTCCACGAGCCACCGCCTCCCCATGTGCGCCCAAAACTGGAAGCGTGCGACCAGGCCGCAGCCTGATCACAGGTGAATGCCACAACTAACAGGCCGGCAAGCCTCAAGGTTGATCGGGTCATGGTTCATCCTCCTCACTCAGGGTTTTGCTTGCGGCGGTTTAGCCCCAACCGGGGCGCGCATGTCTGGCGGCGGGGCAAACTCGATCTGCTGGGCCTTGTCGATGTGTTCTGGTTTGAAGTTGTCCGCTGACAACGCCGAGGCAAGCTTCCAATCGCTGAACGCGACCTGATGCCGGGACTGGGTGGGATCATCGCGAAACACTGCACGCAGCATGCGAGGAAGTTTGTCCTGCGCGCCGATCCAGGCTTGGACGAATACGATGTCATTAGCGTAAGCGATCACATCAGTCGTGGTATCCCCGATCACCGTGGACTGTCCGATGAAAAACGCCAAACGCATATCCCTGGCCAAATCCTGATAAGGATTGGCGACGATCACATCGGTAAAAGGAAAGTAGATTGCGGCACGCTGGTACGCAGCCTCAAGGGTCGCATCAATGGTGGGTGGCGCATCCGCTTGCGCTAGCAGGTTTTCCGTCGGAGCAAAGGCATAGGCACGCTTGCCGTCATAGTAAAACTCGGTCGCCGGGCCATCACCCGAAGTCATTACGCGTAGGTGATCAGGCCGTTGCACGTTGACTTGCGCCACCGTGCTGTAGGCCAAGGGCGGCCCAAGCCGACTAGGCTTCTCGTAGGTCGTGATGGCTGTGAAGCTCATACCCTGTGCGCCAGCCAACTTCGCGCTCATCGCCTGCAGAACTTCCAGCGCCTTGGGTTCCAGTTGAACCGCAGGCGCAGGAGGAGTGGTGGGTTTTTCTGCCGCCTGCAATGGCGCTGCGAACAGGCCGATCAACAGGCCAAACGAGAGCAACCGGACATGTTGATGGAGTGCCAACATCGTTATTCTCCGCAGATGCAAAGACAGGACTTAAAGTCTAGCTTTGCAGCAAGCTTTGGGGATGGATATATTTTTTTAAATCTAAAGGCCTATAACGTGTCGATTTTAGTCGGTCGTGGAAGACAGAAATCGGCCGACTCTGTTGAAAACAGTCGGCCATGGTTTGCGCAACGGAAAAGTACGCGTCCGAGATTGAAATCTTTAATTTTGGCAGAGGCTTCCCGGACTCAGATTTCACGTAGCAGTGTGCAAAAAAGGCGTTTTAACCAGTCAATGCCCAGCCTGTTTGGGCGAACCGACTTTTTCAACAGAATCGGCCAATAGCAGTCATTCGGTTTGTGCGCAATATGCGAGTTCTCCCTGGCTTCAGCTGTCACAGAGGTTCAAGCCCGTACGTACACGCCGATCAATTGACAGTTCAAAAATGTCAGGTCGCAGATAATGCCCCGTCACATCGAGATCATGGTGCTGTGCGTCGATCTGCGATAGGTCGATTTTGGCTAAAACAATGCCAGGTTCGCCAAAAAGCGGTGCCGTCACCCACGAACCGTCTGGCGCGATGACCGCCGAACCGCCATTGAACAAAAACCCCCTTTCCGGAACGTCCCCTCCCACACCACGTCGATATGCAGCCAGCAAGTCAGCGGGGATGTCGTCTGTCGAAAGGTATTGGCCTGCGCACAAAACGAAGCACCGGCCAGTTGAGTCCACAGTCGACTGCAACCCTTCGCGACAGGCAGAAACCGGCCAACAGCGGCAATCCAAACGACGACTGATCTCTCCATGGAAGTACTCGCTGCCCCTTCGGTGGGTATCGACAATTTTATTTTCGTCCCCCCCATGGCCCCTTTAGATGCAGACCCCGACAAGGTTGATCAATATCTCCAGAAAACCGGAGTGACGAGCACCAACACAGTCAGGATTTCGAGCCTTCCCAGAAGCATTCCAACGGTCAGTAGCCATTTGGCTGCATCCGGTAATGATGAGAAATTACCGGCCGGCCCAATGATCGTGCCAAGCCCTGGCCCGACGTTACATACCGCAGTAGCTGCGCCGCTCAATGCTGTTGTCCAATCAAGTCCAATGAGAGCCAGACCCAGGGCGATGGCAGCAATGGTGATGGTGAAGAAAAACGAGAAGGTCAAAAGTGAGCGCACGATCTCCTCGTCAATGGGATGACCGTTGTAATTCTTCTGAATCACGGCTCGAGGATGGATCAACTGCTTCAAACTGCTTACCAGTAGCGCGGCAGCCACCTGAAAACGGAAGATTTTGAGACCACCTGCGGTGGAGCCGGAACACCCACCGACAAAGGTCAGATAGAAAAAGAGCAAGACAGCAAAGCTGCCCCATAACGTGTAGTCGCCAACCGCAATTCCGGTGGTCGTGACCACCGAGGTCACATTGACTGCCACGATACGAAACGCATCCCACCACCCGTAATCGCTGTGAAAACAAAGCCAGGTACCCACAGCCAGCGATGTGACGAGCAAGAATCCAATGAATCCGCGTACCTGGTGGTCCTTGATCAGTGCACGCCGATCGCCCCGCAATGACGCGACGTACAAGGTGAATGGCAGGCTGCGCAGAATCATGATGGCCACTGCCACCCAGTGAATCGCAGGTTGCGTCCAATGCCCAAGTGAGGCGTCCGACGTTGAGAACCCCCCGGTAGAGATCAAAGACATTGCGTGGTTGACCGCTTCAAATGACGTCATTCCGGCAAGCCAGAGCGCCAGGGCTCCGATGCCAGTAAGCCCCAGATAGAACAATAGAATGTACTTGGCTGCCACATGGGAACGCGGGGTCACTTTCTCCGACCAGTCTGAGGACTCTGTCTGGAACAGACGCATGCCGCCTACTCGCAACAGTGGAAGGATCGCCACAGCCATGCCGATAAAACCGATGCCTCCCAACCAATGCAGCATGGAGCGCCATATCAATAGGCCAGGGGATGAGCTATCCAAACCGGTGAGTACAGTCGAGCCCGTGGTTGTGATGCCAGACATCGTTTCAAAGAATGCATCGGTGTAGCTGATATGGCGGATGAACACCATTGGCAATGCGGCGAAAGTGCACACAACGACCCAACTACCGGTAGTCAGCAGGTACATATCCCTGGGGCGAAGCTGGGCAGCATCCGGGCGCCCCCGCACAATCAACAACAAGCCGCAGATGAAGGTAATCAAACTCGACCAGAGAAAGGCCGACAGATCGTCGCTACGCTCATAGGCCACCAGTGTGATCATGGGAATTGCCATGCTTACGGCCAGCGTGATCAGAAAGATGCCCAGGATAAAGCCAATAAGCCGGATAGCTCCGAGAGACATAACAATAGCGTTCCAAATTAGCACCGCGCAGTATCGGATGCCCAACCTGAAGGCCCCGTAAATTTTGCGTAAAACTTCTACGAGGAATCAGTCAGGCTGTGTGCGTCCAAGAGCAGTTTTGGGTCGACTCCGGCCTTTGACGGCCGGCAACAGTCGACCCAACAGGGTTGTCCACGACGCCCCATCAATCGGGCCGCTGAGCGGCCGCCCTTAATGATGGGGGTGTACAGTCAAAGACACCAGTTTAAGCACAATGGGACGAACGACGAGTATGCACAGGAATGCCACTGGCATGGCCAATTTATAGGCGTGCAGCGCATTACTTAGATAATCAATCTCAATTCCGGAATTTGCCGCAGTGATCACGAGTGACATCAAGAGCGCCATGATTGTGGCCATATACAGTGCGAAAACATAAGGAGTAGCGCGAGCCGAGAGCTTACGCTGGTTGAAAAATAGAGTTTTAGAGGATGTTTTTGGATTCATATCAGACCTTTTTGATCTTCGATTGATAGGGGATGAACACCATAGCAAGATCAAAAATCAGCAACTAGACGGCTAGCAGTGGTTGCTTTATAAAGAAAATCTTATGAATAACTCTTCTCGCTGGGCCAAAGATGAACCTGTTAGGGGCGATTGCCAGCTTTATCAAAGTGGTTGAAGCGGGCTCCATCGTGGGCGCTGCCAAAACCCTGGGCGTCAGTGCGGCAGCCGTTAGCCAGACCATAAATCGCTTGGAAACCCACCTGGGCACGCGCCTTCTCCAGCGCACCACTCGCAGCATGGCGTTAACCGAAAGCGGCGTGGTGTACTACGAAAAAGTGAAACGCATAGCGCGTGATCTCGAATCGGCGCAAAGCGCGATCACCAGCGCGCAGACTCATCTGCAAGGGCGACTGTGCATCGCTTCTACCTCCGCTTTCGGGCGGCATGTGTTGGCATCACTAATCGCCGGCTTCGCTGCACGTTACCCACGCCTGACACTTGAACTCTCAACCACAGATCGCAAAATCAATCATATTCAAGAAGGCATTGATCTGAGCCTTCGGATCAAACCACAACTGGAAGAGGGGATCGTCGCTCGCAAGATCGTTTCAATCCCTTTTATCATCTGCGCGTCGCCCACCTATTTGGAACGAGTCGGCTGGCCACACGCCCCTGAAGAACTCCAACACCATGCCTGTCTAGCATTTCGCTACCCGCTAGACGGACGCATTCTACGTTGGGGTTTTATCCGGGATGGGCAACGTTACGACGCTACTCTCAATGCGACCGCAATCAGCGACGATATTGACGCTCTAGCCCAAATGGCCATCCGCGGCGCGGGAATAACCCGATTGGCAGAGTTCGTGGCGGCGCCCTATATCGAAAGTGGCCAACTCATTCCTCTATTTGAACATCGCCACGCTTCAACTTATGCCTATGCTGAACCGCTCGATATTTATGTATGCGTCCAGGAACGCGCCGCTATCACACCCAAGGTCAAAGCTTTTATGGATTATTTGACTGAGCATCTGGAAATGCGCTGGCCGATGAAAAATACCTTTACTGCGTCCTGATACGGTGCTTTGCCGCCTTCATAAATTCAATGGTCGAGCTTTGCCTGGGACATCCTGAACCTCCAACCGAGTTGTCGATGCTGCGTACCAGAGTGACGATCATCGGCCGTGACAGTTATCTGTCATGTATTGACTTTATGCCAGAAAACACGCATTTTCTTTCGTAAGCGCTGAAAAACAACAGGAAGCAGCCTTGAGCCAGCCCATCAAACAACGCCTTGAAAGCAGTCTTTCAACCGCCGCCGCCTCAGGCCGGGTGATTGCTAACTATATGCTGGCCAACCTCTATGAACTGCCGTTCCAGACTGCGGCTGATATTGCCGCGAAATTGAACGTCAGTGAATCCAGTGTGGGGCGCTTCTGTCGCTCCCTCGGATATAGCCACTTCAAAGACCTGAAAAACGACCTCAAGGTCGACCTGGGCGATGGCCCATGGCTGGTGGGCGATCGCTTGCAGGAGTTTCGCCATCAAGCCAGCCAGGGCCCGCAAGGCCTGCCGCGCAGCTTCGAGTTGGAAGTCGCGGCCCTGGTCAAGGTTTACGAATATAGCCTCACCCCTACCTGGCACAACGTCAGCCAGCGCCTGGCCACCCGGCGCAAGGTGTTCGTCGCCGGGTTCCAGACAGAGCGTGGCATCGCAGCATCCATGGTGCATCTGTTGCAGTACCTGCGCGATGACACACACTGGGTCGACGGTGCCGCCGGGCATTACGCCGACGTGTTGCTCAGTGCCCCCGAAGACAGTGCGCTGGTGGTGTTCGAAGCCCGCCGCTATTCCCGCCACGCCCTGACCCTGTGCCGCAAGGCCCGCGATGCCGGAATCCCTGTGACGCTGATCACCGACACCTTTTGCGACTGGGCCGAACAGAATGCCGATGAAGTGTTCCGCGTGCCCACCGAGTTCAACCTGTTCTGGGAATCGACAGCGGCGATGCTGTCGCTGGTCCACCTGCTGGTCAACGACGTCTGCAAACAGCTGGGGCCCGAGGTCGAAAAGCGTCTTGAATCCATCGCGGCCTTACACAACGAGTTCGTTGGATACACATCGTCACCAAACTTAAAACAATAAAACGAGGTGCTGGATGAAACACGTCATTCGCTTTGCCGGTGTATGCGCAATGGTCCTGGCCGGGGCCACCAGCGCGCAGGCTGAAGTACTGAAGATTGCTACCGAAGGCGCTTACCCGCCGTTCAACTACGTTGACTCGGACAACAAGCTGCACGGTTTCGATGTGGATATCGCCAACGCGCTGTGCGAACGCATGAACGTGCAATGCAGCATCGTCGCCCAGGACTGGGAAGGGATTATCCCGGCGCTAATGGCGAAGAAATACGATGCGGTCGTGGCTTCGATGATCGCCACCGATGAGCGCAAGCAGAAAATCGATTTCACCCGGCACTACTACCGTACCCCCCTGTCCGTGGCGGTATCCAAGGACTCGAACATCACCGACGCCCAGACCGACTTCAAGGGCCGCACGGTCGGTGCCCAGTCATCCTCGACCCAGGCCATCTATGCCGAAGATCATTACGGCCCGGCCGGTGCCGACGTGAAGCTCTACCCTACCCTCGATGAAGCCAACAGCGACTTGGCGACTGGCCGGATCGACGGGGTGATTGCCGACAAATTCCCGCTGCTGGCCTGGGTCGACAGCGCTGGCAAGGACTGCTGCAAGATCATCGGCGACGTCAACGGCACCACCGCGGATGCGTCCATCGCGGTGCGCAAGGGTGACGATGCCCTGCGCGAGCGCTTCAACAAGGCGCTGGATGAAATCGTCGCCGACGGCACCTATAAGAAGATCTCCAGTCGCTACTTCGCCTTCGATATCTATTGATCCCCCGAGTCCTCAGGCGCGCCTGAGGGTCGTTACTTGCCGACATGCTGCACCGCACCCGCACACGGGTGCGGCGAGGGCGTGCGAGATTAATTTACCGAGAGGGTTCGAGCATGTTCGAAAACCTGTCATTGCTATCCTTCGCCAGCGGCGGCTGGGGTTCAGCCTTGCTGGCCGGCGCTCTGGTGACCATTGTCCTGGCCCTGAGCTGCCTGCCGATTGGCCTGCCGCTGGGTCTGGGCCTGGCTTTGGCCGCCCGCTCCCGACGTCGCTGGCCGCGGGCCATGAGCACGGTGTTTGCCACCGTGTTCCGCGGACTGCCCGAGCTGCTGACCCTGCTTATAATCTATTACGGCTGCCAGATCGGTGCGCAGAAACTGTTGGCCGCGATGGGCTACGAGGCCGAAGTCGCGATCAGCCCCTTCGTCGCCGCGATGATCGCCTTCAGTCTGGTGTTCGCCGCGTTCTCCAGCCAGATCTGGCTGGGCGCCTTCAAAACCGTGGCCAAGGGCCAGTTCGAAGCTGCAGCCGCCCTTGGCCTATCCCGACGCACAACCTTTACCAAGGTGGTACTGCCGCAATTGGTGCGCATTGCTTTGCCGGGCCTGTCGAATAACTGGCTGTCACTGCTCAAGGACACCTCGCTGGTGTCGACCATCTCCCTGGTCGACCTGATGCGCCAGACCAACCTGGCGGTCAGCGTCACCAAGGAACCGATGCTGTTCTACACCGTGGCGTGCTTTGGCTACCTGTTTTTCTCGGCCATTTCCGGCCGTCTGTTCCAGTTCCTCGAGCAGCATTTCAGCCGCCATCAACGGAGCGTTCGCCCATGAGCTTCGATGAATTGCAAAATCTGTTCCTCAGCCCTGACTTGTTGGAGCGTTACGGTCCCCGTTTCATCGAAGGTCTGTTGGTGACTGCCAAGCTGGTGGCCATTTCCTTCACCCTTGGCGCCCTGCTCGGTCTGCTGATCGCCCTGGGCCGGTTGTCGAGTAACCGCTTTATCAGCCGTTTTACCAGCGTCTACGTGTATTTCTTCCGCGGTTCGCCGCTGCTGGCACAGCTGTTCATGCTCTATTACGGCCTGGGTTCGTTCAAAGGCTTCTGGCAGGACGTGGGTTTGTGGTGGTTCTTCCGTGACGCCTGGTTCTGCACGCTGCTGGCCTTCACGCTGAACACCGCGGCCTATCAGGCCGAGATTTTGCGCGGCAGCATCCTGGCCGTGACCCAAGGCCAGCGCGAGGCCTCGAAAGCCCTCAGCCTGTCGCGCTGGACCACCTTTCGCAAAGTCATCCTGCCGCAATCGCTGCTGGTCGCCATTGGCCCGCTGGGCAATGAACTGATCCTGATGATCAAGGCCAGCGCCATTGCCTCGCTGGTGACCATCTACGACTTGATGGGCGTGACCAAGCTGGCCTTCTCGCGCAGTTTCGACTTCCAGATCTACCTCTGGGCCGCCGTGCTCTATCTGCTGATTGTGGAAGTCGTGCGGCGCAGCCTGAAAGCGCTCGAGGGCCGCCTCGGCCGTCACCTGCAGTAAACCAAATTGTTTCGGGCTGCCGTGCGCGCCCCTGCATCAGGGAAATACCATGCATTGCGAAACCATCGTTCTGGGCGCAGGGATTGTCGGCGTCAGTACCGCACTCCAGTTACAGGCCCGTGGCCGTAAGGTCGTGCTCATCGACCGCCAGCAGCCGGGTAACGGCACCAGCCACGGCAATGCCGGGCTGATCGAGCGCGCCAGCGTAATTCCCTACGCGTTCCCGCGCCAGTTGTCGAGCCTGTTGCGCTACGCGGGCAACCAGCAATCGGACGTGCGCTACAGTCTGAAGTACCTGCCCAAAGCCATTCCATGGCTACTGCAGTACTGGCGGCACTCCGGGACCAAGGGCTTGGCCGCCGCAACCCAGGCCATGCTGCCGTTGGTGGAGCGCTGCGTCAGCGAACACGACCTGCTCTGTGCACCGGCCGGCATGGATCACTTGATCCAGGCCAGTGGCTGGGTCGAGGCCTACAATTCTCCACCGGCGTTTGCCAAGGCCCAACGCGACGCTGCTGCACTCATGGACTATGGCCTGAATTACGAAGTGCTCGACCGCGACCAGATGCATGCCCATCAACCGGGCATGCACAGCTGCGTGGTCGGCGGCATTCACTGGCTGGACCCCAAGACCGTTAGCGACCCCGGCGGCCTGACACGCGGTTATGCCGAACTGTTCGTCAAACGCGGCGGCGTGTTCGTCCTTGGTGACGCCCTGTCCTTGCGCCAGCGCGTGGGTAAATGGGAAGTGCAGAGCGAACAGGGCCTGGTGATCGCAGACGAAGCCGTGGTCGCCCTCGGCCCGCAAGCCCGGGGCATTTTCGAGCCACTGGGGTATGACATTCCACTGGCGATCAAGCGCGGTTATCACATGCACTATGCCGCCCTGCCTGGCACGCGCTTGCAACAACCGCTGCTTGACCCGGTGGGCGGTTATGTCCTGGCACCCATGGTCGGCGGCATTCGCCTGACCACCGGAATCGAGTTCGCCGACAGCCAGGACCCGGTCAACGAAATCCAGCTACGTCGCTGTGAAGAGCTGGCGCGCGCCTTCTATCCGCTGGGCGAACGCCTGGATGCCGAGCCTTGGCTGGGACGCCGTCCATGCTTGCCGGACATGTGCCCGGTGATCGGCCCGGCGCCACGACACAAAGGTCTGTGGTTCAACTTCGGGCATGCCCACCACGGCCTGACCCTCGGCCCGGTCTGCGGCCGTCTGCTGGCCGAGTTGATGACCGGTGCCACCCCCTTTACCAACCCTGCCCCGTACAGCGCCGAGCGCTTTCACTGATTGCCGGAGACAAGACCATGCACGCCCTCTCTGCCCTTGTAGACACTCCGCTCGCCGCAAGCCCGGACACCCGTAAGGTGGTGGTTGATATCGCCGGCCTGAATAAGTTCTATGGCGCCTTCCATGTGCTGCACAACATCGATCTGAAAGTGCGCGAAGGCGAGCGCATTGTGCTCTGTGGGCCTTCCGGCTCCGGAAAATCGACGCTGATCCGCTGCATCAACCGCCTGGAAATCGCCGAAAAAGGCCGCATTCTGGTCAACGACACCGACTTGGCCCAGACCAGCCGCGAGGCCGCCAAGGTCCGCAGTGAAATTGGCATGGTGTTCCAGCATTTCAATCTGTTCCCGCACATGAGCGTGCTCGATAACTGCACCCTGGCCCCGATTTCGGTGCGCGGTATGAGCCGCAAGAAGGCCGAGGAACTGGCCCGGCACTTCCTGCAAAAAGTCGGTATCGCCAGCCAGGCCAGCAAGTACCCCAGCCAGCTCTCGGGAGGCCAGCAACAGCGCGTGGCCATCGCCCGGGCGTTGTGCATGGAACCCAAAATCATGCTGTTCGACGAACCCACTTCGGCGCTCGACCCGGAGATGGTCAGCGAAGTGTTGGATGTGATGGTTAACCTGGCCGGCAGCGGTATGACCATGCTCTGCGTGACCCACGAAATGGGCTTTGCCCGGCAAGTGGCCGAGCGCGTGCTGTTTCTCGATGGCGGTCAGATCATTGAGGACGCACCGCCTCAGGACTTCTTCAGCGCCCCGAACAGTGCACGGGCCAAGGCCTTTCTTGCGCAAATTTTACACTGAGGCCACATAAGAGCACGGCCGGCCAGCGATGGCTGTGCCGTCCATACGCCAGGCGCAGGCCGTTTATCAACGCACTTGCGCGCACAGCAGTTTCGTTCCGACATCCGCCACTACTGATCTCAGCAAAAGGAATATTCAATGACTAATATGCTGGCGAATAATGCCGCCCCGAAAAACCTTTCGGTTACCGTCTGTGATCAAGCGCAGACAGCGGCACTGCTGGATTTCAAAAAACTCGTTGACGCTATTGCCCAAGCCGCAACCGAGCTGGAAGCCGGTTCAATTCTGAGCCCTGAGCGCTTGGTTGTACCCTTGGGTGACGGCGGTGTTTTGCTGAGCATGCCCGCCACCGCCCAGGACATCGGCATCCACAAACTGGTTAACGTCCAGCCGGGGAATGTGCAGCGTCAGCTGCCCACGATCAACGGCACGGTAACCGTATGTGATGCCGTAACCGGACAAATAAAGTGCTTGCTCGACGGCCCGGAGGTCACAGGGCGTCGTACTGCGGCAGTAACCCTCCTCGCGATTCGGACGCTGTTCAAGCATGAACCGAAACAGATCTTACTGTTCGGGACCGGCGCGCAAGCACGTCATCACGTACAAGCTATCGATGCCCTTTACCCACAGTGCATGCTGTGGGTTCGAGGGATTGACGCGCAAGCGACGGCAGACTTCTGCAACAACAATCGAGACCTGCACGAGCATTTGCAACCGTGTGGCGACAGCATTCCCGACGTGGATGTGGTGATCACCGTAACCACCAGCACAGAGCCGGTCTACAACGAGCCAGCCAAACCTGGTCGATTGATTATTGGTGTAGGTGCTTTCAAGCCTGAGATGGCGGAGCTTGGCAAAGTCACTCTGGACGGTAGCGTTCTCTATGCTGACGATACTGCCGGTGCGCAGCACGAAGCAGGTGACCTGTTGCGGGCAGGTGTGGATTGGTCTCAAGTCAGATCGCTGGCCGCAGCCATTCGCGGCCCAATCGATTCGTCACGGCCCGTTGTATTTAAAAGCGTTGGTACCGCGGCTTGGGACCTGGCAGCTTCACGGGTCGCGCTCCACGCCCTTGCCAGCCAATAACCCAATTTCGGAAGCTTTGAATTATATAAATAGCACTCAGCCATCGCTCGCGTGACTATCCACGCTAGCGATGGCCCGGAAGCGATTCGATGGGTTACTTCGCACAATTGGAAGCGCTTAAAGTTTTCCGCAGGTAGCTTGCCGAGGAAGGGCACAAATGCTTGAACTGAGCTGTCTGGGTAATTGCGGCAGGCGCCTTTTCCCTATCAAGTAGTACGTACCCATTGGTTGCAAAAAAATCAACCGCGTTTTGGGTCAACAAATGCAGTCGGGCTGCGCCTTGGGAGGCCGCTGATTGTTCCAGTTCCGACAACACCGCTTTTCCCAGTCCCGCTCCACGATGCTCCTCGCAAACAACTAGAGAGCGCAGCAGAAGATCGGGACCAGCCCCCTCCAATCCTCCATAGGCTACCCATTTCCCATCCACTTCAAACCGGTAAAACTGCCGTCCTGGATAGCTCACATCGTCGTAAGGCAATCCAGCCTGACGCAATGACGCACGGAGATGATTCAAACCACTGCCCCCTACTTTAATCATCTGCATCGTCAGTACTCTTGTCGGCTAGCTGACACTCAAGGCCAGCAGGCTCTCGCTGCTTGATCTCGTCCACTATGAGTTGTGGATTCAACCGGTCGAGACAGGTAGAAAACGGCCAGAAGGAGACATCGGTTTGCGTCGGGATGCCCCCTATCCAGTCGTCAGGCATTAAGCACTGTTGGCCTGCGCCTCGCCTGGGAACGCCGGCAGCCCGTACGTCAACACAAGTTCCAAGGCCGGTTACAAGGGGTATAACTATCAGAACAACAGGCGGGTCACCCGGAATAGGCCCTCCAAAGGCAGCGCCCGGGCCAGGTGCCCCAGACCTGATCGGCACCTGCGGCGTGGAGCGATGTGATGAATTCCAGAGCATGGCGATGGGCTCGCAAGGGCCTTCTTGGCTGCATCGAGCTGGCCTTGCTGGTCGCTCCATTGTGCGCCAGCGCCATGTTCAAGTGCCAGGCCAGGGACGGAGCCATCAGCTACACCAGCCAAGCCATCGCCAGCGCCCGCTGTACTCGCCTCAATGGCATGGCGGGCGCCGGTGTCGGTGGTGTCGGTGCCAAGGCAATGGCCCTGCCACGGCTTGTGCGGGACGACGACTCAGGCGCGGTGCGGATTCGGGTGTACACCTTCATCCACAAGGGTATTCGTCAATTTGTGAGCCGGCGCCCCGTCGGGATCTCCGCACGGGTCGATGTCCTTGAGCTCTATTACATCAAGGGCTGCTATCTGTGCATGGCGTCGAAGGATTTCAAGGTCGCCTCACTACGCCTGGACACCCATTCCTATCGGCGGGAGATCGAAGCCGCTTCGGGTCATTATGGTGTCGACAGGGCGCTGATCCGCGCGGTGATACATGCCGAATCGGCGTTTCGCCCCAACGCCATTTCCGAAGCCGGCGCCCAGGGGCTGATGCAGTTGATGCCCGCCACCGCCGAGCGCTTCGCCGTGGACGATCCGTTCGACGCACGACAGAACATTCGTGGCGGCGTGCGCTACCTGGCCTGGCTGCTCAAGCGCTTCAACGGCAACCAGGTGCTGGCGTTGGCAGGTTACAACGCTGGCGAAGCGTCCGTGGTCGAGTACAACGGGGTGCCTCCCTACGCCGAGACGCAATCCTACGTCACCCTCGTGCAGTCCTTGACCGAACGCTATCGCAACCATCGCTAGTACTGTTGCGAAATTGCACCCCACTTGACCACCCGCTTGCATTCGACCTGACCAGTCATTTGCATTCGTTCTGACCACCGATTGCATCGGATTTGACCAGCACGCTTTGTAATCATCATCGGCCATAAGCAGCCAGTCGCAAATGTCCACGAAACCATGGGCAATTCACTCTGGGGCACACAGGCATTCAGCTTCCCTCCGCCCTCGGTTCCCGACTGGGAGCGCGGCGCCTACAAAGTTACCATTATCATTTGTCGTCCATCTTCGTTGACGATTGTGGCCGGCGCTCAGTGCTCTCTTCAGCGTTGGGCGCTTCTGGAAAACTCCCTGGCGTGAACACATGGGTCTGCAATTCGGTGGCATCGACTTCGGCGACACCATGAACCGAACGGGCCAGACCAATGGCCTGTTCACACTGTCTATGAGTGTTGACGCGGCCGCTTAACGCCACTATGCCCGCATGGGTTTTGACATTGATATGCAGGCTAAGGGTCGGATCGGAAAATGCCAGGGCCGACTTCACCTTGGCAGTAATCCATGCATCGTGAACGGCCATTTCCAAACCATGAGCGTAATGCTGGAAGGAGTGATTTTTCATGGCTGAACCCTCTCTCGCGTAATCAGACGTACTGTCCATCCCATTTGCTGTGCCGCCCGCTGCCTGTCAGGTGAACGCTATGGATACCTGATTCGTTTTGGAGCGCTCGCCACGCAAACATTGACAGACATTAATTATAGTACGGCCGTTGCCTTCGGTCAGAGGGCTGTCCCCCGTGAACGCCCGCCTTGGTCGCTCTGTGCCAGGCGCAACACCTGCAGAGCACTCCAAACAGTCCTTATTGCGATCAGCCCTGATTAACCCATAGCTGCCGATCTCGGCCAAGAGCGGACCGTGAGCACCATGCTCAAGACGCCTTACGAGCACAAAAACCTGTCATTGGTTCTCGTGACTCTGTGTTGCGTTTTCTGCCGCTACACTCAAGCGGAACAAGGCATTACACATGGACAAGGCGCGTCATCAGACACAAATGGCGCAAACATTACGCAACTTATATCGTCCACTTATAGTGAGTCGCCCATGAACCGTCGACTGCTCACCGTTTTCATCGCGATGTCACTTTCATGGTCGAATCTGCATGCCGGTTACTGGAAGGATTCAAATGGCAATCCATACCCAGACACTGAGTCAAGACGATCCGTCGGCGAGTTTGGTGGCTCACTATTAATCACCTCCGATCCCGATTGGGAAAAAAAGTGGGATACTTCGCCCGAAACCATTCCCGTATTTAACGAAGCAAAGGTTGCTACCCAAGGTAAATGGATCTTTACGCTGATTTTTTTTGCCAACCCGAAGCTGAATGCCAATCACGAAGCAAACATAACGTGCGATCTGAAAGTCATCAGGCCGGATGGTACTGAGTCGATCAATCAGCGAGATATCGTTTGTTTTCAAGGACACCTCAAGGGGGAGTCGAATCACCTGTACCACGCCGCCCCCGTGATCAATTTCATCGGAGAACCAGGCGATCCCACAGGTATCTGGACGGTAGATATCACGCTTAAAGACAACTTGCGCAACGTTGCCATACCGCTCAAAACAGCATTCACCCTGAGATAGGTACGTGGCACTCCTGACGATGCAGGAAAACATGCACCGATCCAACGATTGCGCGAATGACCGCCATGGGTCGGATAGCGTTGCGCTGGTCCTGGCCGCGCTCGAGACGTCATCGCAGACTACTCTTGATCTGGGTAACCGATCGGTCGCACCGAAGGAGGTCACTCGTTTATGCACTGTGTCCTTTTCGAAATCCGCCGCGGTTCGATCGGATGCATGAAGGCAAATCGATCCGCGCGGTCATGGAGTTCCGATGAACTACCGATCTGGGGCACGGCCCCAGGCACTTTTGTCTGACACCCTGAAACGGAGACGCCAGCATGAGCACCTTGCAACTTCACCCTGCACTGGACAATGGTATCCAACCCGCCGCCGCAAATTTCACAGGTGGCACCCTGCAATGCCTGTGCGCGACCGACAAGGTCGAAGTCAAGATCGACTCGCAAACCCTGTATAACCACGCGTGCGGCTGTAGCAAATGCTGGAAACCAAAAAATGCAATATTCGCCGTCATCGCCGTGGTGCCTCGAGATAAGGTCAGCGTCATTGCCCACGGCGAAAAACTGGCGATTGTCGACGAATCCGCCACCATCCAACGCCACGCCTGCAAGCAGTGTCACGCCCATCTCTTTGGGCGCATCGAGAACAAGGACCATGCGTTTTATGGCCTGGACTTCGTCCACACCGAGCTTTCGCCACAGAGCGGATGGGCTGCGCCGGGATTCGCGGCGTTCGTGTCCTCCATCATCGAAACCGGCACACCGCCAGCGCAAATGAAGTCTATCCGCGAGCGCTTGCGCTCGATCGGCCTGGAACCCTATGACTGCCTGTCCCCGGACTTGATGGACGCACTGGCGACTCATGTCGCCAAACAGAAAGGCCTGCTCCCCGCCGCCTGATTGATCGGTCGCCGCGGTTTCTTTTCCGGACCGCGGCTCCGGTTCACCTTTGATGTTGTGCGCCCCACATAATTAACGGGGGGCTGTGGGCATCAAGACAATGGATTACGCCAGTTTTCAATTCCGCTTGTACCAATTTTGTTCCGCCAGGCTCTCTCAACCCACCTTTTCGCTATGGCTAACTGCATCTACATCAGGCAGATAACGGCCAATAGCTACCCTTGCAACAGACTTCCATCTTGAGTGGATATCCGCATTTTTATCGTTTAACTGTTGGTTGTAGATATTGTCACGCGATGCGAAGCAGATCTAATACGAAACGCGTCAGTCAGCAGGGCAATCCATAATCGATACCTGCTGACCGCGCGTTAATTGACTGACTCCGTATTGAACGCTGGATACAACGTGGAACTTAGTGCCCCAGTATTTTCGACAGGAAGAGCTTTGCCCGCTCCGAAGACGTCCCGTTAAAGAATGCTTCAGAGGATGTGTCATCAATGATCATCCCCTCCTCCATGAAAACCACCCGATCCGCCACGCGCCGAGCAAAGCCCATCTCATGGGTGACCACCATCATCGTCATGCCGTCCTTGGCCAGCGACACCATCACGTCCAGCACCTCGTTGATCATCTCGGGGTCCAGCGCCGAGGTTGGCTCATCGAAGAGCATGATGACCGGATCCATCGACAATGCCCGGGCGATGGCAACACGCTGCTGCTGACCACCAGAGAGCTGCGCCGGGTACTTGTGGGCATGTGCGCTGAGGCCCACACGTTCAAGCAATGCCAGACCTTTGGCTTTCGCATCGTTTGTCGGACGATGGAGCACCTTCGTTTGTGGCAACGTGAGGTTCTCGATGATCGACATATGGGGGAACAGTTCGAAATGCTGAAACACCATGCCCACTTGCTGGCGCAGCTTTGGCAGGTCGGTTTTTGCGCTACCGATCGACTGCCCATTCACCAGGATCTCGCCTTTCTGAAAAGACTCCAGACCGTTGACCGTCTTGATCAATGTCGACTTGCCTGAACCTGAAGGCCCACACACCACCACAATTTCGCCTTTACTGACGTGCGTCGAGCAGTCTTTGAGGACTTGCAAATTTCCATACCATTTATTGATTCCGCGCATTCTGATGCAGTGGGGCTGAACATCTGCAGCGAAGCGTGAAGCCGATGACACCGCGGCTGTAGTCTGAATCATTTGTCGAAGTACCCCGCACGAATAGAGGCGCCGATCAGATTGACAATCAAGCGTCCCGCCGTCACGCAGGTGAGGTTACTTGCGTTGTCTTTGCCCGGCTGGATTTCAACGATATCCATACCCACTACCCGTCCTTTTTTCACCAATCCGTGAATAAGCTTGCGTGCCTGTAAAAAAGTCACGCCACCTGGGGCCGGACCATCGACAGCGGGCATGATGGTCGGGTCGAGACCGTCGGCATCAATGGTCAGGTAGTAGTTTCCACCATCGGGAATACGCGAAAGTACCGCGTCCATGCCGATCTCGTGCAATTCATAGGCACTGATCAACTCCGCGCCATACTCGCGCGCTACCTCGAGATCCTCGGGGCGTGCGCTGCCTTGGGCGCGCAGTCCGATCTGGAAGATCCGGCCGACATGGGCCATTTCGGAGGCACGACGTATCGGACTGGACAACCCTTCCCGGATCCCGTTTACGTCGTCGCGCCAGTCAAGGTGCGCATCGATATGGATGATGGTGATCGGGTCGAGACTGTCGTAGGCCCGTAGAACCGGCGTAGTAATTCCGTGGTCACCGCCAAGAATGACTGGCAGCGCTCCAGCTTTGAGAAGCTGCCGTACGGCCTGCTCGGCACGTTCATAGTGCTCACCTGGTTTGGCGACATCGGGCAACACATCACCACAGTCGATGAATCGAATATCGCTACGACCTTGCAGCAGTGGGCCATCGATATCGAAATCGTAATGCCGCGGATCACGCACCATGCGGTCGGTGAGCTGACGAATTGCCAGCGGCGCATTGGTCTGGTCGTTGGTGTATGAGCGCGGGCCGTAGGGCGAACCGAAAGGCATGCCAAGCACGGCAATATCCGCCTGTTGAAGGTTTTCCAGATCGGTCATCAATTCTGAATAAAGCAGGGTCTGATGGCTGGTACGTGGTGCGACGGTCAGATTCTTCATAAAAAACTCCTGAATGATGGGATTTTCTAGCGATGCCGCCAGTGTCTTTCACGGGCTTCCAGAACTTGGCCAAGTGCATCGAGGACAATGCTCGACAGCCAATAGAGCAATGCAGCGGTGCCAAGCACTTCGAGGTAAGCGAAGGTGTCAGCGGTCATCAGATTGCTCTGATAGGTCAGCTCAGGAAGACTGGTTACCGAGAAGATCGCGGTGTCCTTGAACATCATGATGATCAGGCTGGTAGTAGGCGGGATCAGGTAGCCAAAGCTTTGTGGCACGACCACGTAGCGCTGAACCTGCCAGACGGAAAACCCCAGTGACCGCGCTGCGCGCGCCTGGCCGGCCGGCACGCTCTTCAAGGCGGCGCGCAGAATTTCGCTGAAGTACCCGGCCGTATAGAACGCCGTGGCACCAATGGCGATCGCAAAGGATGAGGCTTGCACTCCCAGCTGCGGCAGGCCGAAAAACAGCAGGTACACCACGATCAGGAACGGTACATTTCGTACAAGTTCGACATAACAACGGGCAAACAGCCTTGGCAACCAATGCTGGGCATCGGCCATGTAAGCGAACAGCGTTCCGATCAACATCCCCAACGGAATACCGATGGCACTGACCGTCGCGGTAATTTTCAGTCCCTGCAGCAATGCGGGGATTACGTGACTGACCACTTCAAGATCAATGGGCATTTGGCATCACCTTGGCAATGCGGCGCTCGATGAGTCGCGAGATCGACGAAGCGCACAGCAAAATAAGGAAATAGACGACCGCTGTTGCGCTGAACACTTGCAGTGGCAGATCGCTTTGCAGCGTCGCGTTACGAGCCACGGTAGCGAGCTCACTGACGGCAATGATCGACAGCAGTGATGAGGCTTTGAGCAGTACGGTGTACTCGTTGGTCAGCGGAGGAATGGAGCGATGGAACATCTGCGGCAACAGCACGTAACGCCACTTCTGATGAGCGCGCATCCCCAGTGCCTGGGCTGCTGCCACCTGACCTCGAGGAATCGAAGTCAAAGCACCCCGCAGGATTTCACTGATGTAGGCCGCCGTATTGAAAGACAGGGCCAGGATCCCCGCCTCCAGTGGTGTCAGCGAAATACCGATCAGGCCCGGCACAACGAAATACGCGATAAGCAATTGAATCAGCAGCGGTGTGCCGCGGATGGCACTGACGTAGACCATCACCGCGTATCGGCAAATGGGTCCCGCCGCGACTCTCAGCAGAAGTAAAAGCACGCCCAATCCGAGCCCTATGAGAAAAGCCAGACTGCTCGCGATAAATGTTGTTGCCGCACCTTGTAGCAACCCATCGAAAAACGGACCCAGCGCGGTGTGCGCACTCAACCAGCTCATCATTACCTGGCCCTCCACTTAGAGGGCCGCGTCAGGGAGGTACCCTGAAGTCGGTAATGTCAGCGTTTCGCCGAACCATTTTTTCTGCAACTCGGCCAACTTGCCCGTAGCGCGCATCTCATCAAGCGTTTCGTTGATAAACGTGCGTACTTCTGGATTCTTGGCATTGACTACCCAAGCCAAGAGCTTGGAATCGCCGACTTCGCCCACCGTTTTATAAATGTCCGGCTGACGGCGCATCTGCACAGCCAATACGTTGCTGGGTAGAACACCGGCATCGATCGAGCCATTGGCAATCGCCAGGCCGACGTCGGGATAGCCCTGGAATAGTTTGAGATCCGCGTAGCCCTGCCCTTTGCTGGCTTTGAGTTCTCGATCGTATTCCTGCAGTCCTTGTTGGGCTGAAGAACCCATCTGGGTCCCCACCACTTTGCCTGCTACATCTTCAGGCTTGCTGATGGTTGTGTTGTCCGCCTTGACTACGAATAGCGAGCGGACAATGCCGATGGGCTGGCTGAAAGCGAACCGCTTGGCACGCTCAGGTGTGATCCCGACGGAAGTGGCCACGAAATCAAATTTGTTGCTCATCAGACCCGGAAGCAAGCCATTGAACGGCAAGTTCAACTGCTCCAGCTCGACGCCGAGTTTTGCGGCCATTTGTTCCAGAATATCGTGGCCATAACCCACAACCTTGCCGTTTTCAACGAATTCATAAGGTTCGTAAGCGGCTTCGGTACCCACAGTCAGCTTGCCACGCTGCTTGATGTCGGCAAGCGTGCTTGCCTGGGCTAATGCGAAGGTGGAAGTACAGATAACCAGCGAGGTAAAGAGCACGGTTTTCACGATGCTTCGGCGACTGTGTGTAGTCATGATGCAGTTCCCCCATTTCTTGGAGTGTTGTAGTTGTGAAGGTTGCTGGAACCAAATTAGCCAGTGCGAAAGCGCAAGTAAAATCACTTTATTAGCGATATGGTCTTGGAATCTGATACCTTTTATCCATGAACCGATTCGACCTTACCGAGCGTGACTTACGCTCTCTGCGTATTTTCTGTGCCGCCGCTGAAGCCGGGGGATTTGCTGCGGCTGAACGCCGGTTGAATATGACCAAAGCCTCGATCAGCAGGCATATCAAGGAGGTCGAGGAGCGCCTGGGTGTGCGTCTGTGCGAGCGAGGTCCGGCAGGTTTCAAGCTGAGCGCGGCCGGGAGAGTGGCGCTGGAATTGACGACCAACGCACTCAATTCCCTTGAACGGATCAAGCCGGAAATTGATGCGGTACGTGCCGTGATATCCGGCACCGTCTCGATTGGAACTGTCGAGCATATGCTCGCCGATCCGAATTGCCGACTGGTCGACGCGCTGAAAGAACTGAGACGCAGGGCACCTAACGTTCAGGCAGAAGTGGCCGTGATGACCTTTGCCAATTTGAACCAGGCACTGCGCGAGCGCCGGGTGCAGGTGGCTATTCGTGGAATGTACCGCAAAGAGCGAGCCTTCCATTACCAAAAGCTGTTCGTCGAAGATCATCGGGTGTATGTAGCGAATCAAGCGCCGGGCGAGAAACTGCTCCGACCTCAACTGGTTTATCGACCGCATCCCTTCGTCGAGGAAACGCTGGCTACGCATGGTTTTGAACGAGGGCCCGAAGCCGCAGGACTGGAAGCGATCGCGATGCTCGTTGAAGGTGGAGGTTATGCCGGGCTACTACCGGAGCATTATGTCGAACTTATCGCCCCTCGCTTCGACTTGCGGGAGTTACCGGACAGCCCCGTGTTCCATAACACCATCTGCGCAATAACCGAGGCTTCTCGCCCTTTGTCACGAAGCGCAGAGCTTTTTCTCGAGATCCTTGAGGAATTGCATGCAAGCGACTCCTCCCTCTCGAATCGAAATAGCGCCAGATAGAAAACGAATGGTTCCGGCACAATGAATCATTTCCAGCGCTCGATTCAATTGACTCAAGAGGGTACGCAAGGCTGCCAACTACTACCCCACACGCATTCGCTTCAAGGGGATCAGCTGGATGACGGGCGGCGCGGTGTTCGGCGCGTATGGCGGCGGTCTGCTGTTGGGCTTGAAATGGAACCCGGTGCAATTGTTCATCCTGCTGATCGTGCCGATCTTCATCGCTGCGATAGCGGCGCGGCTGAAAAACCGCAGCGATCGATCGAACATGACCGGGGGTGACGCATTAAGCTAGCGCTCTAAACACCCCACTATGCTGTCCTGGATTCCTGCATGAACGTCAATGACGCAAGTTTCGAAGAACTGTTGGACGCCCTGCACGACGGCGTCTACATCACCGACGGCGATGGCAACACACTCAAGGTCAACAAGGCCTACGAACGCTTGACCGGCCTCAACAGTGCCGAACTGGTGGGGCGCTCTATGCAAGTGCTGGTCAATGAAGGGACGATCTCTCAGTCCGCCACTCTGCGGGTTTTACGCGAAGGCTTGCCCGTTTCGGTGATGCAGAGCGTGAGTCACGGGAAAAAGCTGTTGGTCAGCGCAACACCGATCTTCGACAGCGCCAAACGCATCCGTTACGTGGTCAGCACCGTACGCGACATGACCGAGTTATTGCGCATGAAGCATGAGCGTGACGAACTGCATCAGCTCAAACAACTGCGCAACAGCACCGCGCAATTGCATGCCGGTCAACGCGACGAACTGTTGAACTCCCTGCCCGTGGCGGACCAAAAAGTTTCCGGCCGGGTCTTCGCCCTGGCGCGCCAGGTGGCCAGCAGCCCGGTGAAGGTGCTGCTGCAAGGCGAAACAGGTGTCGGCAAGACCCTGGTCGCGCAATACATCCACAATGCCGGCCCCCGTGCCAAAGAGCCGTTTTTGGCACTCAATTGCGGTGCACTGCCGGAAAATCTCATTGAGGCCGAACTGTTTGGCTATGTCCCCGGTGCCTTTACCGGCGCCGGGCCGAAAGGCAAGCGTGGCCTGCTCGAACTGGCCCACCACGGGACGTTGTTTCTGGACGAAATTGGCGATCTGCCGTTACCGGTCCAGGTCAAGTTGCTTAAGGTGATAGAAGAAAATCGCTTCATTCCGGTTGGCGGGCTGGAGCTCAAGGAAGTGGACGTGCGGATCATCAGCGCCTCCCATCATGATCTCAAACAGCGGGTGGCACAGGGGCTGTTCCGCGCGGACCTGTACTACCGACTCAACGTCGTCCCCATCCACATTCCCGCCCTGCGCGAGCGCAGTGAGGAAATCCCGGCGCTGTTGCATTTCTACCTGGAGACCTACAACGGTCGTTACGCACGCCAGGTGCAGTGGAGCCTGGAAGCGCTCGACCTGCTGTGTGAGTACGCCTGGCCAGGCAATATCCGTGAGTTGATCAACGTGGTGGAGCGGCTGGTGGTCACCACCCAGGGCGACACCATCGAGGCGCTGGATCTGCCCGAAGAGATACTCAACCTCAGCCCGCAGGACACCGACCAAGGCCGCCTGCCGCTGCGCAAGATTGTCGAGAACGCCGAACGCGCGGCGATTCGCGCGGCACTGCGCTTGCACAAGACCACCCGCCTGGCGGCGAAGGCCCTGGGTGTGAGCCAGGCCACCGTGGTGCAAAAAATGAAGCGCTGGGAACACTCTGACTGACAACGTTTGATCAGTATTCCAATCAAACAGCCCCCGGGCGATCAGGATACTGATCGCAACCCCCTGCATTAATCCCGCCTGTTTCCCGCAAAGCCCCGCCGTCCGGGGCTTTGCGCATTCTGGCACGCCATTCGCTATGTCCGGTTGACACGCCCTTGCGCAAACAACAACTACATAGGACGAGCCAATGACTGCCTCAGCGTTCAAAATCGCCAATCGACTGATTACCGGAGAAGCCGCCATCGAGCAGCTATCCGTTGAACTCACCCGCCTGAATATCAACTTTCCGCTCATCGTCACCGATGCGGTGCTGGTCAAGTCCGGCACGGTAGACCTTGCCCTTGCGCAATTGGGAGGTCGGCGTTACGGCGTCTTTGATCAGGTCAAGCCAGAACCCGAGATCGCCATCGTTGAAGACTGCACCCGCGCCTTCCACGAAGGCGGCTATGACGGCCTGATCGGCCTCGGAGGCGGCAGCGCCATTGACATCGCCAAAGGCGTCGCGGCTTTCGCCGGGCATAACGGCCCGCTGGCCGAGTTGTTCGGCGTCGACCTGGTCAAGCAAAAGGGCCCTGCCCTTATCGCCATTCCGACCACCGCCGGCACCGGCTCGGAAGTGACCAGCGTCGCAATCTTTTCCGACAAGCAAGCGCAACTGAAAAAGGGCATCGTCAGCGACTACCTGCTGCCGGATGTCGCCCTGGTCAGCCCGGCCATGACCCTGACCTGTCCGCGCAGCGTCACCGCCGCCAGTGGCGTGGATGCCCTGGTTCACGCCATCGAAGCTTATCTGTCGGTCAATCGCTCGCCGATCACCGACGCACTGGCACTGGGCGCCATCAAATTGATCGCCAAGGCCCTGCCCAAGGCTTATGCCAACCCGGCCGACCTGCAAGCTCGCGAAGACATGGCCACCGGCAGCCTCATGGGCGGCATGGCCTTTGGCAATGCCGGTGTCGGCGCGGTGCATGCGTTGGCCTACCCGTTGGGCGGTCGCTTCAACATCGCCCATGGCGTGAGCAATGCCTTGCTGCTGCCGCACGTGATGCAGTGGAACAAGTTGGCCTGTGTCGAGCGCTTGCGCGATATCGCCGAAGCGATGGGCCTGCGCGTGTCCCACCTGAGCGACCCGCAAGCCGCCGATGCCGCTGTGCAGGCCATGGCCGATCTGTGTGAGGCGGTGGAGATTCCCAAAAGCCTGCGCGCCTTTGATGTTCCTGAGGACGCCATCCCGGCCATGGCCGAAGAGGCCAGCAAGATCGAGCGCCTGATGCGCAACAACCCGCGCCGCCTGAGCGCCGTCGATATCGAAAAAATCTATCGCTCGGCGTTTTGATTGGCGCCCCGCAAACCGTTCAGCGCTCGATGCCCCATCAAGCGCTCACCCTACAAGACCAATAAAACAGGTGCAGCCCATGTCCAGTTCCCCTGAACCACGCTATGAAAGTCCGTACATCGCCCTTGGCCCGTTCAAGGTGCGCTTGCCCTTTATTCACTACAAATTCGAGTTGCCGGACTACCTGCAAGGTTTGCTGATGTGCGCAGTCGATCTGGCGGCGATCCCGCTGATGACCGAATTGCTCGGAATGCCATTCGAAGTGGCACTGGCGGTGGTCATGCTCAACGGCTTGCTGTACCTCACCCATCACTTGCTCGGCGACCCGACCGTACCGGGCTGGATCACCCCGGCGGTGCCGCTGTTGATGGCCTATTGCGCAACCTTTCCGGTGGGCCCGGAACGTGTCCATGCCTTGATTGCGTTTCAATTGATGCTCGGCGTGTTCTCCATTGCGCTGGGGGCCACGGGGATGGCGAAACGGGTGTTCACCTACATACCGGCGGCCATGAAATCCGGGATCATCGTCGGCGCGGGCCTGAGTGCCGTGATCGCGGTGTTTCAGGTGGGTGGCAAGTTTGACGCGTTCCCATGGACGATCTCCATCGCGGTGGGCCTGGCGTTCTACCTGATTTTTTCCCAGCACTTCCAGGTACTCAAGCAGAAGAACGCGTTCTGGTGGAATTTCGCCAAGCTCGGCATCCTGCCGATTGTCCTGCTGGCGGTGGTCATCGCTCCGTTGTTCAACGAGGCGCCGTGGCCGACTATTCAATGGGGCATCAGCCAGCCGGACTTCATTGGTTTGTGGACCCACTACACGGTGTTCGGTCTCGGCATGCCGCCTTTGTCGATGTTCATCTCGGCAATTCCAACGGTGCTGGCGGTGTACATCATCGTGTTCGGCGACGTGCTCAGCGCCAAGGTACTGCTGGACGAAGCTGAACAGATCCGCACCGACCAGAAGATCGACTACAACCCGGACCGCGCACACCTGATCTTCGGCGCACGCAACGCCTTCATGAGCATCTTCGGCCCCGACGTCGCCATGTGCGGACCGAAGTGGGCAGCCATGCTGGTGGTGATCATCGAACGTTTCAAGGGTGGGCCGAAGGCAATGGGTTCGATCATTGGCGGTGTCGGCTCATTCCGCTGGGGGACCAATACCGGGCTGCTGCTGTTGCCAGTGGTAACCCTGGTTCAACCGATTCTTGGCGTCGCGCTGTCCCTGACCCTGCTGATCCAGGGTTATGTCAGCGTGCGTCTGGGCATCCTGGAAGCGCGAAGCCAGCGTGACCTGGGTATCGCCGGGGTGATCGGTGCGGTGCTGGCAATCAAGGGCGCGAGCTGGGCGTTCGCTATCGGCGTGGTGTTGTGCTTGCTGATCTACGGCAAGAACTTTTTCCGTGGCGAAAACGACAGGACCTTTGCCCGTGACCTGAACACGCCGCAGACTTCGCCCGAGACGCCATTGAAACCGGCCACGGTTCAACGTGTGGCCGAGACGGCGGCAGTCGAATAAGGCTTCGATCTTCGTTCATGGCGCGCGGCGTAGTGCCGGCGCCATGAACAGGGTCCGCATTTACCACAAATAGCCAAACTTGACGGGCGCCACCCTTGAACGAACCAAGCTAAGCCACTTCCACGAAGTCTTGGCGCAGACGCTGCGAGCTGACGCCCTGAGGGCGAAAAAATCGCCGCAGTGCTACGAGCTCATAGCCTGAGATGTTGTTTATCGTCAACGCCATGGACGATGAGAACTTCGCCTCAGCGGTCAAGGCTACGGGGCGCAAGAAACTGATCATCGCCGGGGTCACCAATGACGTCTGCACGGTCTATCCGGCGCTGAGCCTGGTGCGCGATGGTTATGAAGTACAGGTGGTTGCTGATGGCGGCGGTTCCCAGGCACCTGCGAAGTTATGGCGATTTAGTCTTGGTCCGTGGGAAATCAGTGCTCGCCATTAATCTTTCGTGAACATACGCCTCAAACTGTTCGGCTGGCAGTGGCGGGGAAAACAGGAAGCCCTGGTAGGTCTGGCAGCCATGCTTGACCAGAAAGGTGCGCTGAGCTTCTGTCTCCACACCTTCTGCAATCACCGAAAGCCCCAATATCTGGCTCAGGCTCACAATCGCGCAAGCGATGGCGGCGTCGTTGGGATCAACCAGCACATCTCTGATGAAGGACTGGTCGATCTTGAGTTGATCCAGCGGAAGGCTCTTCAGGTATGACAGTGACGAGTAGCCGGTTCCGAAATCATCCAGCGAAAGGCCTATGCCAATCTCTTTCAACTCGACCATTTTGGCGACAGTACCTTCCATATCCTCTATCAGCAGGCCTTCGGTCAGCTCCAGTTTCAATTTCTTCGGATCGGCCCCCGTGTATCTCAGTACTTGCAGTACCTCCTCGACGAAGTCCGGATGGTGAAACTGGCGGGCGCTGACATTCACAGCCATACCCAGCCGGGCGGTTTCCGAATGCTTTGCCCAGGCAACCAGCTGAGTGCAGGCTGCCTGCAGCGCCCAACGGCCTAACGGCAGAATCAACCCCGATTCCTCTGCCAATGGAATGAACTCGCCTGGAAACACGACTCCGCGCTCAGGATTCTGCCATCTCATCAGTGCCTCTGCGCCAATGATACGGCCCTCACTATTCACCTGCGGCTGGTAATGAAGAAGGAATTCGTTGTCCTGCAAGCCTTGGCGCAAGTCTACTTCCAGTCTGGCGCGTGCCATGGCAACCGCCTGCATTTCCGGATCGAAGAAGCGCATGGTATTGCGGCCCGCCGCCTTGGCGCGATACATCGCCAGGTCAGCGCGCTTCATAATATCGTCCACTGTGCTCAGCTGCCCCTGGAACAGCGCAATGCCGAGGCTGGGGGTGCTGTGGTGCTCATATCCATCCAACTGGTAGGAAATGTTCAGAGAGTTGAGAATCTTTTCGCCAATAGCCTTGGCCTGGATAGCTGCGCCTGGAGGATTCTCATTAAGGCCATCCAGCAGGACGACGAATTCGTCTCCGCCCAGGCGAGCCACGGTGTCGCTCTCGCGTATGCAGCCGCAAAGGCGCAGAGCAACTTGCTGCAGCAACATGTCGCCTCTGTCATGCCCCAGCGTGTCGTTCAGTGCCTTGAAGTTATCCAGGTCAATGAGAATTATCGCGTTCGTATGCAGGCTACGGGAGCTGCCCGCCAGCAGATGCTGTAACCGGTCCAACATGAGCCGCCTGTTGGGCAGCCCGGTCAACTGATCGTAGAAGGCCAGACGCTGGACCTCTTGCTCAGCGGTCTTACGGTGGGTGATGTCAGTATTGATCGACAGAACGGATTGCGGCTGGCCATCATCGTCTCGCACCAGGGTTCGATGACTTTCGAGCGTGATGATGCAGCCATCCCGGCGTCGAAGTGTAACTTCGTCCGCCCAGTCACCCGTTTCTATCAGGCTGTTAGTGGCCGCATTGAAAGCGGCGCTACCCTGGTAGATCAACTCCTGTGCCGATTTACCGAGTGCCTCTTCCTTTGACAGACCGTAGAGACGCTCGGCACTTTTGTTCCAGTACAGGATGCGGTTATCCATCCCGTGAACGACAATGGCGTCCTGGGCCTTGTCCAGCAGCGATGCTTGCTGGCGGGCCTGCTTCTCGCTTTCGCGCAGCACTGCCAGATAACCTTCCCTTTCGGCTGCTTGCGACTCCATTTCGCGCCTGATCTTGCCCCCGTAGATAACGGCCGCACTGACCATCAGTAGCACGAACACCATGATCGCGTATTCGACCCGGCGCAGTTCTTCGACCGACTCAAGCTCCTCCTCCAGGAGCCTGCTTTGAATCAGGCCAACGCGATCCCGCACGGTACTGAGTGAGGCGAGCAACAGGGCATACTTCCTGTCCATCGTTGCCATGCGTTTGCCGGCATTATCCGACTGCCCCTCCCTGAAGTAGGAAAAGATCAGCAAGGCCTCGTTCACCATTTCGACCATCGCGGCATCAATTGCACCCACCTCACCCTTCAATGCAAGGGTAAAGGCTTGTATATCTGCACTGTGTTCAGCGTCATTGGCGATCCGTACTTCCAACTGATTTTTGGCCATTGCCAAATGCTCGTTGAAGGCGCGCAAGGCTTCATTCATGTTCCGCGATTCGGATTCAACATCATGTGTATCGAACACATTATTGCCCGGCGCATTGACTTTGGAAGCCAGGCTGCCCAGCGTTGAATAGCTCGACAGCTGTTGGACCCACGACTGGTTTGCCGTGATGGAGCGGTGATAGGTATCGACGATCAGGTGATTCAATAGCACGCTCAGCACAACAACCAGCACGTCGAATCCCGCAAGAAAAAAGTACATGCGGTGCCATTTGGTCGAGCGCGGCTTATTTGAACGGGTGGGTATGGCTTGCTTTGCGGTGCTTTTATTCCTGAAAAAATCCATTTCACAATCTCCAAACATAATCCTTCTAAATTGACCAATAGAAGCGGTATTCGGAAACCAATCAACCTTTTGTGCCCACACCTGAACCTGAGAACACACCGCACGTAGCATTAGCCAAATTTTTTCTCTGCTCTGGATTCACGCTGGTTTTCGTGAGCGAAGCTCCCGAGACAAGCAAAAGCTACCGAAGCTATACGTCTTAAGTGTCACGCCAACCAACGATGGGTGACATAGGGCACGTTGCGGGTCATTTCCGCGCAGCCTGCCGGACTGCCTGATCAGTTTCGACAGCAGACCAAGCATAGCCACTAATTTGCGATTATTCTGTTCGCCGACTGTTCCAGGTCGGTAGCAGCCCTTGATGGTCGGCAGCTTTCCATAGTGTTTTTCAGCACCCACACAACCGGACCAAGAAGTTCGATCGCTCACCCTCTTGGGTGTCTGGATGATGAAGCTCAGGACTGAGTCCTGGCTAAAATGAAGTCGATCAGCGCTCTGGATGCGGCTGACAACTGCCGGTGAGGCGGATAGATAATCGAGAATGGCCTGCTGCGCCCACTCAACTGCACAAGGACCTCTACCAACTCTCCGCGCAACACCTTGTCGCGGATGATGAAGTCATAGGTCTGGCAGATTCCCAGACCGCTTTGTGCCAGTGAAACGATTCCGAGGACATCATCCGACACCACTACATTGGCGTGCGGTACCCACTCCAGGTTTTCCCCGCCAAGACAAAACAACCAAGGCCCGATCTTGCCACTGCTGGGCATGATGAACGGCAAGCAAACGTGTTCGCTCAACATCTCCAGTGTCGCTGGGACACCGGCGCGAGCCAGGTACTCGGGGGAGGCAACCAGAGACAATCGAGCATCTTCCAGCTTGCGTCCGACCAAGCCACTGTCAGGCAACTGTCCCAAACGAATCGCCAGATCATAGCCCTCGGCAATCAGGTCAACGTTTCGATTGGTGATGCTCAACTCCACCTGGACAGCAGGATACTGCCGGGTAAATGCGCTGAGCAGCGGTGGCAGACGGTGATGCCCATAGGTTGTCGGTACGCTCATGCGCACGCGTCCACTCAACTCGCCTTCTTGGCCTCGAATGGTTTGCTCCGCCTCTTCGATCTGTGTAAACGCCAGACGGGTCTGTTCCAGGTACAACCTGCCGGCGTCTGTGAGGCTTAGCCTGCGGGTGGTACGTCGCAACAGTTGTACGCCAAGGCGCGACTCAAGCCTGGTCAACGCGCGGCTGAGCACTGAAGGTGTGGTCGCCAGCGCGACGGCCGCAGCGCTGACAGTGCCCTGCTCCACTACCCGTATAAAGGCCTCCACATCGCCGAGATGGTCAAATTTGCGCGGCATTATTGCTTTCCAGGTCCAAATGAATTCCATCGCAGGTAGTTTATCGCCATATAACACGCCAATAGAGTGTCCTGCCAAGGGGCGACAACCGTACGCCCGACTATTTTCCGGACTCGACATGAAGACACTGACCCGTATTGCCCTGACCACAGCATTGCTCGGTACCAGCCTGACAGCGAGCGCCAGCAATGTGCTTGTGGTGCTTTCCGATTCGGCGACACTCGATTTGAAGGATGGCAAGGTCTTCGCGACTGGGTTCTACCTGAACGAGCTGTTGCAACCGGTGAAGATGCTGCTCGACGCTGGCCACTCCATCACCTTCGCGACCCCGGATGGCAGGGTCCCGACCGTGGACAAGACGTCTATCGACAAAATGTACTTCAACAACGATGAGGTCGTGCTTGAGACCTACAAGCATCTGCTCGACCAATTGAAACTCACTGTGCCGGATCAATCACCGGTCATCAGCCTCGCCCGGGTGGAACAGATCGGCTATGCGCATTTCGATGCAGTCTACATTCCTGGTGGCCATGCGCCGATGCAGGATCTGCTGCACAGCCGTTTGCTGGGTCGCTTGCTGATGGACTTCCATGCTCAAGGCAAGACCACTGCCCTCGTCTGCCATGGCCCAATCGCCCTGCTGTCGACCTTGCCTGATGCGCAGGACTTCACCCGCCAACTCCAGACCGCAAAACCGGTGAACGCCAGCGCCGACTGGATCTATGCGGGTTACAAGATGACCGTTATCAGCAACAAGGAAGAGGAAGCAGCCAAAGGCCTGCTCAACGGTGGCGCCATGAAGTTCTACCCGCAAACCGCGCTTGAGAAAGCCGGTGGGGTATACAGCAGCAACACGGAAAACTGGACGCCCTATGTCGTCGTCGATCGCGAGTTGATCACCGGCCAAAATCCTGCCTCGGCCACCGAGGTCGGCAAGGTATTGCTCGGCCGGTTGAAATAAAACGCCCGCTACGAATGCGTAATACGACAACGCCCGACACTCCTGCGGGGAGCTCGGGTGGCCGGGCCTCGCGCTCAGGACAGTTCAATGGCGACGAACATGTACTGCAGATGACGTGACGACCTGGATCAATACTTGGGTTGAAGCTATACCGAAAGGGTTCAGAGCGGGGATGGACCACACGCTCGATTAGCGACTGAGGAGAACTTCGCGGTGTCGAATCAGCTGGTCATACGCAACATGACCCGTCCCGAACTGGACGAGCTCGTCGATTGGGCTGCCCGTGAGGGTTGGAATCCCGGCCTTCACGATGCCGAGCTGTTCTGGGCTACGGACCCTGCCGCCTTCATCGCGGCGTACCAGGGCGGCGAATTGATCGGCGGCGGTGCCATCACCTCTTACGATGGCGAATTCGGTTTCATGGGCTTTTTTATCGTCCGGCCTGAATATCGCGGTCAAGGTCTGGGCAATACCCTCTGGCACGCACGCCGCGAGCGACTCCTCGCCCGCCTGCGCCCAGGCGCGAGCATCGGCATGGACGGCGTCTTCGCGATGCAGGACTACTACGCCAAAGGCGGTTTCGTCTTCTCCCATCGCAACATGCGTTTTCGTGCCGATCTCACCGAACGCCCCGCGACCTCGCAGGTAGACGGCCAGGACATCGTCCCGTTGGCCACCTTCCCGTTCGATCAGGTTGTCGATTACGACCGCACCTGCTTCCCCGCCGCACGCACAAGCTTCCTGAGCGGATGGATAGCCCAGGCCGATGCACTCGCCGTGGGTTGCCGGCGCGAGGGCGGGCTAAGCGGCTATGGCGTAGTAAGGCGCTGCCGGGAAGGCTACAAGATCGGCCCCTTGTTCGCCGATGACGCCCTGGCAGCCAATGCCCTCTACGCGCGCCTGGCGGAATTTGCCGAGGGTGGCCCGCTGTTTCTCGATGTCCCGGAGGATAACCCTGCCGCGATGGCGCTCGTGCACCAACAGGGCATGATCGAGGTTTTCGGCTGCGCACGCATGTACCTCGGCCCTCCTCCGGCGATCGCGCACGAACGTGTGTTCGGCGTTACGACCTTCGAGCTGGGCTGATGTCCGCTCGCGACCTCATCGGTTATGGCGGCTGCCCGCCCCACCCGCGATGGCCCGGTGAGGCGCGCGTCGCGGTCCAGTTCGTCCTCAACATTGAAGAGGGCGCGGAGTCCTGCATCTTCAATGGCGATGCACAGTCGGAGGCCTGGCTTCACGAGCTTGCGGGCCGCCCGCCGCGTGTGGGGGAACCGGACTTGAGCGTCGAGGGCATGTACGAATACGGATCGCGCGCAGGTGTGTGGCGGATTCTGGAGCTGTTCAGCGCCCGAGGCCTGCCGCTGACCGCCTTCGCCGTCGGCCGGGCGCTGGAACTCACCCCCGCGATCGGCCATGCGCTCTGCGCTGCCGGGCATGAGATTGCCGGGCATGGCTACCGTTGGCTGGACTATCGCGACATGCCTGAAGACCAGGAGCGGCGCCATATCCGCCTCACCCTCGACGTGATCGAGCAGATCTGCGGTAAACGCCCCACAGGTTGGTACACAGGAAGGGTCAGCCAGAACACCCGCCGCCTGTTGCGTGAGGAAGGCGGGTTTCTCTATAGCTCGGACGCCTACAACGATGATCTGCCCTATTGGCTCCCTGGCTCGCCCGCCCACCTGGTGATCCCTTACACACTGGTCAACAACGACGCCCGCTATCTGCTGCCTAATGGTTTCGCCTGCGGTGAAGACTTCTTCCTGCTGCTCAAGGATGCTTTCGACCTGCTGTGGCAAGAGGGCGCGCAACACCCGAAGATGATGAGCGTCGGCCTGCATGGGCGGATCAGTGGCCATCCTGGTCGTGCGATGGCGCTGGCGCGCTTTCTCGATTACGTGCAAGGCCACGACGCGGTGTGGGTCTGCCGGCGCGAGGAGATTGCCAGGCACTGGATTGCCCGATTCCCGCCTGAGTGATAATGACCCTGAGAGCGAAGCATGGGGGCTTGAGCTTTCCCCCCAGGGCAAGGAATAAGCTACGTTTTAGCGTGAATCCCGGCGCCTGCGCCCTCTTGATGAAACGCAACCGTTTGACCTGCTACGGTAGATAGCATCGATTACCGCTGAGCGGCTTTGGCGGCTCATCCAGCAAGCCACGTCGCTGGTAATAGCGAATAGTCTCGATGTTCACCCCGGCAGTTTCCGCCGACTTGCCGATACTCAGCCCTGTCGCCATCACACGCCCCTTGATTCTGTACTCAGGTACGGAGTGTAAAGTGACCCTGGGTTAGAACGGTTCAATGGAGAACACGACGGCTCCGGCACCAGCGGAAACCGACGACGAAGGCGGGTTATCCCTCCACCATTCACAAGTGAGGCAACCATGAGTGCCGTCATCCTCGAGTCCGTGTTGACCTGCCCGCATTGCGGTTTCGCCAGGCAGGAAGCCATGCCCACAGATGCCTGTCAGTTCTTCTACGAGTGTGGCAGTTGCAAAACCCTGCTACGCCCGACCCCCGGTGACTGCTGTGTGTTCTGTTCGTTTGGCACGGTGAAGTGCCCGCCGATTCAGGAGCAGCGCGGATGCTGTGGTACGGGCTTGACCTGAGTTCATTCGGTTTATCAGACGCCCCTGACGCGCCTCAAACCGTGGTTATGGGAGGTCAGTGTCATGTGGAATCACTCTCTGTTGCTCGTGGTGATCTACCTGACTATCACCCTCAGCATCGGCTGGTTGTATACCATTGCGCTACTGTATTGGCTTTGATCCAATTGATGACGATCGGTCAGTGCGCATTTGGTACCGTTTTCGGCAGGTAGCTTTGTCCCGATCACAGTCGTTGGGCTATGGCTGCAATGGGTTGTGCAGCCCTTCGCGACGATCAGCCCCCTGGCCCGAAGTGGCCACTCAGAAACTCAACCGCGCACCAGATAGGCTCCTGACGGAACCCGATATCGCAGTTTCTTGCATTTGCCGGGTGCAGGCTGATGCCCCGGCGGACGATCAGGAAACCAGATTCGGCATTTACCCGGAGGCGGCATATGGCCGTGGGGGATCTCAACCTCAGCGTACGCCCGCTCTGGCTCGACATTAGCCATTTGCAATTTTCCTTCGGGCCCGGCTCTGCCGGCCATCGGCGCATCCGAAATCCGATCTGTCTCTGCGCTAGCGTAGTTGCCTACGTCACGCTCAGTGACCGGAATGGATTGTTCAGCAACGGCCTTTTCTGCTTCGCGGCGCCTTTGGGTCTCCTCTTCCAGGCCCTTTTGTACTGCGACCAGATCCTCTTTGGCATTGGGTGGGGTACCCGAAGATTGGGCCTGCTGCGCCGCCTGGATCAATTGGAAGTTGCGGTTGCGCAACTCGACGTTGCGACCAACCCGCATGTTCGAGCGCGCCGCCAAGGTTTCAGCCTGCTGGTACTGCCCCTGCTGAAGACGCAACACACCGAGGTAATGCAGCGTCGCCGGATTGTTCGGCTGGATATGCAGAGCGCGCTCCAGCGTGGCGGCGGCCTGGTCCAGTTGGCCATTTTCATACTGCCGCGAGGCAGTTTCGATCAGGGTGGTCGATGCGCTGTTGCTTTGCGCGGGCGCGCTTCGCTCGGCAGCGACCGAACAAAACGACGCGACGGCGCAGAACGCCAGGATGAGACCCGACAGAAAACGCTTGGTTGGCATCAGTGGCGGACGCTGGCATGCCAGCGAAGGCGGCCTTGAATTGTGCATCGATCTTTCGGGCCTCTTCGCTGGCAAGCCAGCTCCTACAGTAAAACAGACCACAGCGCTGTTCGGCATCTGCGATACAGGGCCCCAATTGACTTGGCCAGTACCCTGAAGTTCCCGCTGCAAAGGCCACCGCAGCCAGAACTTTACCGCCCGCAGACCCCATCGCGGATTTACCCGCGATGGGGACTGCAACCGCGTAGCAACGTGCGGCCAGCAGCAAAAGCATCATGACATCAGGATAAAGTCCGCCTGATCGATGCCTGCACTGTTAACACCGACAAGGCGAATAGAGTCCACTCCGATCCCGATCACCGTGTCCGCCCCGTCAGCCGCAATGCTCACGCTGGTAGCGAACGTCTCGCTGCTGATCCCCAGCCCCGCGATATTGAGCAAGTCCTGCCCTCCGGTCGGGTTGACGTCGAAGCCCTGGATCGAGTCGTTTCCGAAGCCTGCGGCAGCAAACGCGAAGGTATCGTTGCCGAGGCCGCCGTTGAGCGTGTCATTGCCCAGCCCGCCGAAGAACAGATCGTCACCCGCACCGCCGAGCAGAATGTCGTTGGCCTGGCCGCCCAGCATCGTATGGTTTGCCGCCGCTGCATCGTAGGCCAGCTCACTGCCACTGCCCTCGGCGTTCGCCTGCAAACCCGCCGCCGCGTATTGGCCATTCAGCGCGACCTGCGACACATGTGTGCCGTCGCTCACGCTCAGCATCCCGCCGGTGCCTGTGTCATTCGCGGCATAGGTGATCTGCGTATTGGCGCCGAACGCGACATCGCCAAAGTCCAGCGTGTCACCCGCGGCAAAACCGCTGACGCTGCCGCTGAACGCCGCCGACACATCGAGCTTGAGCGTGCCGGCCGCGCCGCTGTCGAACGTCACATGCTGATCGGAGGCAGCAGCGAATTGCAGTATCGCCGAACCGCTGATAGTCGCATTTCCCGCACCGGCGGCATCTCCGTGGATGATGATATTGCCATCGTTCGCCCACAGGCTGCCGCTGTTGACGAGCCCACTTTCAATCACCAATCCGCCGCTGCCGGTGGCTTCCAGCACGCCAGTGTTGGTGACGGCGCTGCTACCGGTATCGATCACCAGCGCATTGACGCCGCTGGCAAGGATCAGGCCCGAGTTGACCAGCATCATCTGCCCCGCGCCCAACTGGCCGGCACCGGAGATGGTGTTATCGGCATTGGTGAGCAGCGTGTCCACGCTGCCACCAAAGATCACGTTCTGCGCGCTGTCGGACAGCACCACTTGCCCGCCACCGGTCAACGTCGCGCCACGGAAAAGAATCTCAAGATCGGTCCCGCTGCCGGTGGAGCCGAGCGCTATGGTGCCGCTGTTGTCGATGCTGCCGCCGAACGGCATGATCGCGCCGTCGGCAATGGTGATGGTGCCCGTATTGGTCGTGACCGGGTTCACATCGAACTGCAGGTTGGCTGCGCTCAACGCCGCCGCATCCACGCCGTTTACAGTGATCGTCTGGTCGGCGCTGATACTGAGCACGGCATTGCCGCTCGCGTCGTTGGCGATACTCACATCGGCAAAATCGTTGACGCCCGTGAAGCCGATCAAATCGATTTTGTCCGCCACCGCGTCGAAGCTGTGAATGACGTTGTTGCCGATTGGCTGGGCGAACACGAACAGGTCGGCGCCGCTGGAGCCGGTCAGGTTGTCGTCCGCCGACAAGGCGAAGATCGGCGAGCCGGGGGCGTAGGCTTCGACGTTGTCGGAAACGAAGGCATTACCAATGCTGCCATCGGCGTTGGTCCAGTTCATGTTGACGTCGAGCACCACCGCACCGACGAAGTCAGTCGGAGTTGTCACAGTCAGTGAGCCGGGATCGTCGGTATGCACTGTCCAGCTACCGTCGCCGTTGTTGGTTCCGGCGTTCAGCGTCCAGCCTGACGGCATCCCTGTTATCGTCACGCCGATAGAGTCACTTGCGCCCATCGCCGGATCATTCAGTGCAAGGTTGATAGCCTCTCCAGCGATCCCCGCTGGGGCCACTTCTGATCTCGTGCTTGTGTTACCCGCCAGGTCAGTCATGGTCACTGTGACATTGTGTCCCTCTATTTTATCTGAGGTTCCTAAAGCGGGACTGGTATCGCCATCTAACGCCCAACTTCCACTGGTTGCAGTTCCACTAACCAGCACCAAAGAGAAGTCTGCGACAGGAGAAGTGGGATGGTTATCATGAACGGTCACTGACACCACGCCTGAACCTGAAGTGTCAGTCACATCTATTGTGAAAACATTGCTACTTGGATTGTAGTATCCGCCCCCGTTCCCGTTCCCGCTCCCCCCAGGCGCCCCGACGGGTGCAGCAGTATCGACTATCAATGTGCCGGTTGGATTGACGCCATTGGCTCCTGTAAGAATGCCATTGTTCCCCGCCGCATCCTTGATCGTCGCACCACCTAGAGTGAATGGGGACGCAGCCAGGGCAAGGTCGGCTGTATTTTGACCGGCCCCTACCGTGTAAGTGAACGTCAGCGTATTAGTGCCCGAGCCGCTCGTGTAGCTTGCCGTCCCGCCGGTGTTCAGGTTGAGCGTCGGCGAACCTGTGACCAATACGACCTCGCTGAAAGTCAGGTTCAGTGTCACCGTCTCAGTTGCCTTAAGCGTGCCATCGTTAGTGCCGTAGCTGGCGCCCGTTACCGTCGGCGCCGTCGTGTCGTCGTTCGTGCCGTTGATAGTCACTGTCACTGTCTGTGTGTCAGACGCAGCATTGTTATCTGCACTCTGCACCGTGTAAGTCAGCACCAGGGACTGGCCGACCGCGAGATAGTCGAACGCCTGTATACCGGAATTGAAGTTCCAGATCAGGTTGTGCGCGTCGCCACTGTCAGCCGCCAGGCCGGAAACAGGTGTTGCACTCAGCATGCTCAGCAGTTGTGCGTTCGTCAGGCCAAGCCCTGTAGTAGTGCCTGTTGCAACCACTCCTGTGATTGACGTGCTGATCGAATCTAATAGATCGACATCATTGACGCTCAGCGTACCGCTAGCGGTGAGCCCCGCATTCGTCTCCGTCAGCGTCGCGCTCGCACTGTCGCTCGTGACCAGATGGATATCCGGATTATCATTGGTGCCGGTCAGGGTGATCGTCACGTTCTTGGTCACCGTCGCCCCGACGTCGTCGGTCAGCGTCACCGTGAACACTTCGGTCTTGGTCTGGCCCGCGGCCAGGTACTGCGCCGCGCTGTTGTTCAGCGTATAGCTCCAGCCCACGCTGCCCGCCGCGTCGCCCGTGCTCTCGTCGCTGACACTGGCCACCAGCGTACCCAACGCACCCGCCGGCGCATTCACGCTGGCCACATGGGCGTGATCGGCCAGGTCCACGTCGCCGAAGGCGAAGCTACCGCTGGTCACCGTGGTGCCGTCTTCGGTCACCGCCCCGCTTTCGATTTCGGCCGCCGTCACCGTCGGCGCGTCGTTGCTGCCGGTCAGGGTGATCGTCACGGCCTTGGTCACCGTCGCCCCAAAGTCGTCGGTCAGCGTCACCGTGAACACTTCGGTCTTGGTCTGGCCCGCGGCCAGGTACTGCGCCGCGCTGTTGTTCAGCGTATAGCTCCAGCCCACGCTGCCCACCGCGTCGCCGGTGCTCTCGTCACTCACAGTGGCCACCAGCGTCCCCAGCGCCCCGGACGGCGCGCTCACGCTGGCCACATGGGCGTCATCGGCCAGGTCCACGTCGCCGAAGGCGAAGCTGCCGCTGGCCACCGTGGTGCCGTCTTCGGTCAGCGCAGCGCTTTCGACTTCGGCCGCCGTCACCGTCGGCGCGTCATTGCTGCCGGTCAGGGTGATCGTCACGGCCTTGGTCACCGTCGCCCCGAAGTCGTCGGTCAGCGTCACCGTGAACACTTCGGTCTTGGTCTGACCTTCGGCCAGGTACTGCGCCGCGCTGTTGTTCAGCGTATAGGTCCAGCCCACGCTGCCCGCCGCGTCGCCGGTGCTCTCGTCGCTCACACTGGCCAGCAGCGTACCCAACACATTGGCTGGCGCGCTCACGCTGGCGACATGGGCGTCATCGGCCAGGTCCACGTCGCCGAAGGCGAAGCTGCCGCTGGCCAGCGGGGTGCCGTCTTCGGCGATCGTAGCGCTTTCGACCTCGGCCGCCGTCACCGTCGGCGCGTCGTTGGTGCCGGTAATGGTGACGGTCACCAGCTTGGTGTCCACACCACCCAGGCCGTCGCTGACCTGCACCGTGAACACGTCATTGTGGCTCTCGCCCGCCTGCAGCGACTGCACCGCACTGGCAACCCCATCGGTGCCATTGGCCAGCGTGTAGGTCCACTTGCCGGTGCTGTCCACCGCGATCGCGCCGTAGGTGCCCGTATTCGTACCCGCAATACTCCAGGTCGCCGTGGCATCGTGATCGATGTCGGCCGAAGTGAACTGGCCGCTGACGCTGAGCGTGGTGTCTTCCTGCACCGCGCCGGCCGCATTGCCCGTCGCGAAGCTGAGCACGGGCGCGTCGTTGCTGCCGGTGACGGTGACGGTCACCAGCTGGGTGGCCACGCCGCCCAGGCCGTCGCTGACCTGCACCGTGAACACGTCATTGTGGCTCTCGCCGGCCTTCAGCGACTGCACCGCACTGGCGACCCCATTGGTGCCATTGGCCAGCGTGTAGATCCACTGGCCGGTGCTGTCCACCGCGATCGCGCCGTAGGTGCCCGTATTCGTACCCGCAATGCTCCAGGTGGCCGTGGCGTCATGATCGATGTCGGCCGAGCTGAACTGGCCG
>NZ_JAHBDJ010000031.1:0-65390 GCF_019956375.1 Pseudomonas sp. GL-R-19
TCGACCTGATCGACGACCGACAATTTAAAGGTCAACGTGTAGTCGCGCTGACTGCGCCTTTCACCCGTGTTCATTACTTCCTCCTGAGAATGGGTCAGAAGGTGTAAACCTTATTCAGGACGGGACAGAAGTAATAAAAAAGGCGATCCTCTCGGATCGCCTTTTTTATTACTTCACCACCTTCAAACTGGGTCGACCGCTTGGACGCGGTGGCTCACTGTCGGGTGGTGGAAGATCGTCATCCGGCTCGATCTCTTCGTCCTCGCCCATCGGCGATTCCAGATCAAACACCATGCCCTGACCATTCTCCCGGGCGTAGATACCCAGGATCGATGCTATAGGCACGTACAAGGTGTGCGGCACTCCACCAAAGCGCCCCTCGAAACTGACCGCCTCGTTATCCATGTGCAAGTGGCGCACGGCCTGCGGCGATACGTTCAGGACGATTTGTCCGTCACTGGCAAAACCCTGAGGCACCTGTACCGACGGATACTCGGAATTGACCAGCATGTGCGGGGTGCAATCGTTGTCCACAATCCACTCATAGAGCGCGCGGACCAGATAAGGTCGACTGGAGTTCATAGCGGCTCCTTAAGCCTTAGCGCATATCGCGTTCGACACCAGACAGACTCGCCTGGAAAGCCTCACGCGCAAACTGGCGCTCCATATAATCAAGCAGCGGCTTGGCCGGCCGCGGCAGTTCTATACCCAGAATCGGCAATCGCCAGAGTATTGGTAGTAGGCAGCAGTCCACCAGACTTTGTTCCTCGCTGAGGAAAAACGGTTTGTCGGCGAACAGTGGCGACACACCCGTCAGGCTTTCGCGTAACTCTTTACGAGCCACGGCACGGGCCGCTTCCTTGGTCCGCGAATCCAGAATCAGGTCCACCAGACCACACCAATCTCGCTGAATACGGTGTATCAGCAGGCGACTGTTGGCACGCGCCACGGGATAAACCGGCAGTAGCGGCGGGTGCGGGTAACGCTCATCCAGATATTCCATCACCACAGTCGACTCCCACAACGCCAGGTCGCGATCGACCAGGGTGGGCAAGCTGCCGTAAGGGTTCACCTCAATCAGTTTAGGTGGCTGACGTCCAGCTTCCACGTAAATGATCTCGGCGCTGACACCCTTCTCTGCCAGTACGATGCGCACTCGGTGGGAATAGTGGTCGGCGGGGTCGGAGTAACAGGCCAACCGATTGGTCACGCCCATGGCGATCCTCCTCGCTTGTAGAAATTATCGAACGCGGAAAAACGAGCGCGCCCAGAGGGCGCCTCCCGTAACGACTGGATAACCAGGCTCGCTACATCTTCAGAGGCGCCCTTGGGCGCGCGCGATTAACAGCAATAGCTTGAAGCTTTATCAGTGCACGTCTTTCCAGTATTCGCGCTTGAGCAGGTAAGCGAAGACGAAGAAGAACGCCAGGTACAACAATACGTACGTACCGATGCGCTGATGTTGCAGCTTAACCGGGTTAGCCGAGTAAGCCAGGAAGGTTACCAGATTCTTGACCTTCTCATCGAACTGCTCTTCAGTCAGAGCACCGCTTTTCGGCACGATGGTCAGTTGATCGCACGCTTCATGAGTCAATGGCGTACCGGTCAGCGGATCAAATTGCTTTTTGCCGCCTTCGACGATCTGAACCTGTTTGCAACCAACCACCTGGCGACCTTGCAGGCCGGCCAGGACGTTTGGCATGCCCACGTTCGGGAAGACCTTGTTGTTCACACCCCATGGACGCGACGGATCTTCGTAGAACGACTTCAGGTAACCGTAGAGCCAATCGGTACCGCGAACACGGGCAACCAGGGTCAGATCCGGCGGCGCAGCGCCAAACCAGGCCTTGGCGTCCGCCGGCTGCATGCCGATGCTCATGTGGTCACCGATCTTGGCACCAGTGAACATCAGCTTCTCCATCATCAACTCATGGGGAATGCCCAGGTCGTCGGCAACTCGCTCATAGCGTTGGAACTTGGCACTGTGGCAACCCATGCAGTAGTTGGCGAACGTACGTGCACCATCCTGCATGGCTGCTTTATCGGAAACGTCGATGTCGACTTTTTCCAGCTCAGGGCCACCGTGCTCGGCTGCGAAAGCGAACACTGGCAGCGCAGCGAGCATCAATACAGCAAATAGTTTTTTCATCAGCCAGTCACCCTTTCCGGAACCGGTTTGGTCTTCTCGAGCCGGGTGTAGAACGGCATCAGAATGAAGTAGGCGAAGTACAGGAAGGTACATACCTGCGACAGCAACGTACGTTCAGGGGTTGGAGCCAATACGCCCAGCACACCCAGGATCACGAACGCGATGCAGAACAACCAGAGCCAGATCTTGCTCAGCCAGCCTTTGTAGCGCATCGACTTGACCGGACTACGGTCCAGCCATGGCAGGACGAACAGCACAGCAATGGCCGCGCCCATGGCGATCACACCAAGGAGTTTGTCCGGAATCGCACGCAAGATGGCGTAGAACGGGGTGAAGTACCAGACCGGAGCGATGTGCTCTGGGGTCTTGAAGGCGTTCGCCACTTCAAAGTTCGGCTTCTCGAGGAAATAGCCGCCCATTTCCGGGAAGAAGAACACGATCGAGCAGAAGATGAACAGGAACACCACCACGCCGACGATATCTTTCACGGTGTAGTACGGATGGAAGGCAATGCCGTCCAGCGGTATGCCGTTTTCGTCCTTGTGCTTCTTGATGTCCACGCCGTCCGGGTTGTTCGAGCCGACTTCGTGCAACGCCAGGATGTGCAGCACCACCAGACCCAGGATAACGATCGGCAGGGCAACCACGTGCAAGGCGAAGAAACGGTTCAGGGTAATACCGGAAATCAGGTAGTCACCACGAATCCACTGGGTCAGGTCGTTGCCGATGACCGGGATCGCACCGAACAGCGAGATGATTACCTGGGCACCCCAGTACGACATCTGCCCCCACGGCAGCAGGTACCCCATGAAGGCTTCGGCCATCAGCGCCAGGTAGATCAGCATGCCGAAGACCCACACCAGTTCACGCGGCTTCTGGTACGAACCGTAGAGCAGGCCACGGAACATGTGCAGATAGACCACGATGAAGAACGCCGAAGCGCCGGTGGAGTGCAGCAGACGCAGGATCGAGCCGTACTCGACGTCGCGCATGATGTATTCGACGGAGGCAAACGCCTCTTCCGCCGACGGGTTATAGCTCATGGTCAGCCAGACGCCGGTAACGATCTGGTTGACCAGAACGAGCAGCGCCAGGGAGCCAAAGAAATAGAAGAAGTTGAAGTTCTTCGGAGCGTAATACTTGCTGAGATGGTCTTCCCACATCTTGGTGGCGGGAAAGCGTGCATCAACCCAATCCATGAATTTGCTCATCACGCCTTCTCCGTATCGACGCCAATGACAATGATGTCGTCGGTCTCATAGGAATGCGGGGGAACTGGCAGGTTCAAAGGCGCAGGTTGCGACTTGTAGACGCGACCAGCCAGATCGTAGTGGGAACCGTGGCAAGGGCAGAAATAACCGCCTACCCAGTCTTTCCCCAGATCCGCAGGTGCCACTTCGGGACGGAAGGTCGGCGAGCAACCCAGGTGCGTGCAGATACCGACCAGCAGCAGAACCTCAGGTTTGATCGAACGGGTTTCCGGATCAACGTAAGTCGGTTGTATCGAGTTCTTGGAGGTCGGGTCAACGAGCTGGCCCTCGATCTTCTTCAGATTCCCCAGGATTTCCGGCGTACGGCGGACGATGAACACCGGCTGGCCGCGCCACTCAGCAATCATCTGCTGACCTGGCTCGACTTTGCTGACATTCACTTTCACCGGTGCACCTGCGGCTTTCGCCTTGGCACTGGGAAACCATGACCCCACGAACGGGACCGCAGCCCCCACCGCTCCTGCAGCACCCACCACGGATGTGGCTGCTACCAAGAAGCGACGCCGGCCTGCATTCACGCCGTCATTGCTCATTCAGTCCTCTCCCATCAGCTTTGTGGCCTGTTAAATCAGGCGTCTACTAAGTAAATCTATGTACTTATAAAAATTTTGCCGAATGGTAATGAAAAGCCCCAATTCTGACAAGGTAATTACCGGAGCCCATCACCCCCAAGCCTTGTAGTATAGGGCGTCTGCGGATGTGGCAAGTTGTCACAGCGCAATTCTTCGATAAATCGCAGACACAAAAAAAACGCCCAGCTCCGTGAGGAAACTGGGCGTTCTTTTTTGAACGTGAAAGCGAATTAACGCTTCGAGTACTGCGGACGCTTACGCGCTTTACGCAGACCGACTTTCTTACGTTCAACTTCACGAGCATCGCGGGTTACGAAGCCGGCTTTACGCAGGGCGCCGCGCAGAGTCTCGTCGTAGTCCATCAGAGCGCGAGTGATGCCGTGGCGGATTGCGCCAGCCTGACCACTTACACCACCGCCGATCACGGTGACGTAGATGTCGAACTTCTCGACAGTCTCAGTCAATTCCAGCGGCTGACGAACTACCATGCGGGCAGTTTCGCGGCCGAAGAAATTATCCAGCGAACGGTTGTTGATGGAGATGTTACCAGTACCCGGACGCAGGAAAACGCGTGCGGTTGCGGTCTTGCGACGGCCAGTGCCGTAATTTTGAGTCGCCGACATAATGTACTATTCCGTTAAAACTTCAGTTCTTGGGGCTGCTGAGCAGTATGTGGGTGTGCAGCGCCCGCATAGACTTTCAGCTTACGGTACATGTCGCGACCCAGCGGGTTCTTAGGCAGCATGCCTTTAACCGCGGTCTCGATCACGCGCTCAGGGGCCTTGGCGATCAGCTTTTCAAAGTTGATCGACTTGATGCCGCCCGGGAAACCGGAGTGGGAGTAGTACATTTTGTCAGTGGTTTTAGCACCGGTAACACGGATCTGCTCAGCGTTGATTACGACGATGTAGTCGCCGGTGTCAACGTGAGGAGTGTACTCAGGCTTGTGCTTGCCACGCAGACGGCTCGCGATTTCGGTGGCCAGACGACCCAGGGTCTGACCAGCAGCGTCGACGACAAACCAGTCGCGCTTTACTGTTTCCGGTTTAGCAGTAAAAGTTTTCATTCTTTATAGCCTCAGGGGCCGCCCTGTAAATTAGACGGCGGATCTTACTGAATAGTGCGTACTTTGACAAGTCAAAGGCAGCCGGATACAGACGCTTTCGGGGGCTCGGGTCGGCGCGTCCGTTCAACGGCAAGATTCTTCGGCGGCGGCGCATCACTTCCACTGCAGAAAGAGGTGCGCAATTATGCAGATTGCGAAAAATAATTCAACCTGCTTTTATGATTGTTTTGCCCAAGGAGCACCCGATGGACTATCGCCAGCTAGGCCGAACCAATCTGAACGTGAGTGCCCTCTGCCTCGGAACCATGACCTGGGGCGAGCAAAACAGCGAGGCAGACGCCTTCGCCCAGATCGAGCGGGCCAAGGGCGCCGGGATCAACTTCATCGACACCGCCGAGATGTACCCGGTACCACCCAAGGCCGAAACCTACGCCACCACCGAACGCTATATCGGCAATTATTTCAAAAGCCACGGCGACCGCGCCGACTGGATCCTGGCCAGCAAGATCGCCGGCCCCGGCAACACCATCGACTACATCCGCGATAAAAGCCTGCGCCACAACCGCCGGCACATCACCGAAGCGGTGGACGCCAGCCTTCAGCGCCTGCAGACCGATTACATCGACCTGTATCAATTGCACTGGCCGGAGCGCAGCACCAATTTCTTCGGGCAACTCGGCTACAAGCACAAGATCGAAGCCAACCTGACCCCACTGGAGGACACCCTCGAAGCACTGGACGAGCAGGTCCGCGCCGGCAAGATCCGCCACATCGGCCTGTCCAACGAGACGCCGTGGGGCACCATGCGCTTCCTGGCCCTGGCCGAAGCCCGAGGCTGGCCGCGCGCGGTGTCGATCCAGAACCCGTACAACCTGCTCAACCGCAGCTTTGAAGTCGGCCTGGCGGAAATCGCCATCCGCGAGCAATGCGGCTTGCTCGCCTATTCGCCGCTGGCGTTCGGCTTCCTTTCAGGCAAATACGAAGGTGGTGCCCGCCCGCCAAAAGGTCGCCTGAGCCTCTACAGCCGCTTCAGCCGCTATTTCAACCCGCAGTCGGAAGCGGCCTGTAGCCGTTACGTGGCCCTGGCTCGCGAGCACGGCCTGGACCCGGCGCAAATGGCCCTGGCGTTCGTGACGCAGCAGCCGTTCGTGACCAGCAACATCATTGGCGCGACCACGATGGAGCAACTGGAGAGCAACATCGCCAGTTTTGATCTGAAATTGTCGGAGGAGGTACTGGAAGGGATCGAGGCGATTCACAAGGATCATCCGAACCCTGCTCCATAACCCCCACTTGTAGGAGCGAGCTTGCTCGCGAAAAACCTGAGCACTCCGTTGGGTGTCAGGTTTTCAACGTTATCGTTGACGACCATCGCGAGCGAGCTCGCTCCTACAATGATCTGGCGATGATTTCCTTCATGATTTCATTGGTCCCGGCATAAATCCGCTGCACCCGCGCATCCGCCCATGCCCGCGCGATCGGGTACTCCCACATGAACCCGTAACCGCCGTGCAACTGCACACACTCGTCGAGTACCTTGCATTGCAGATCGGTGCCCCAGTACTTGGCCATCGCCGCCGTCGGCACGTCGAGCTTGCCTTGCAGGTGCAGTTCCAGGCAACGGTCGACGAAGACCCGGCCGATCTGGATTTCCGTGGCCATCTCCGCCAGCTTGAACCGGGTATTCTGGAAGTCCGCGATCGACTTGCCGAACGCCTTGCGCTCGCGGGTGTAGTCCAGCGTCCATTGCAGCGCCGCTTCCGCTGAAGCCAGCCCGCCTATGGCCACCGTCAGGCGCTCCTGGGGCAACTCCTGCATCAGATAGGCAAAGCCCATCCCGGCCTGGCCCAGCAGGTTTTCCCTGGGCACACGCACGTCCTGGAAGAACAGCTCCGAGGTGTCCTGGGCTTTCATCCCGACCTTCTCCAGGCGCTTGCCCTTGTCGAAGCCCGGCGTATTGGCCTCCACCAGAAACAGACTGGTGCCCTTCGCACCGGCCTTCGGATCGGTCTTGGCGACGACGATCACCAGATCGGCCAGGTAGCCGTTGGTGATAAAGGTCTTGGAACCGTTGATCACGTACTCATCGCCATCGAGCACGGCCGTGGTTTTCACCCCTTGCAGATCGGAACCGGCGCCCGGCTCGGTCATGGCGATCGCGGTGACCATCTCGCCGGACACCAGTTTCGGCAAGTATTTGTGTTTCAGCGCTTCACTGCCGTAATGCAGGATGTACGGCGCCACGATGTCCGAATGCAGGGAAAAGCCGATGCCGGTCAGACCCAGACGCCCCACCTCTTCGATCACCACCGCACTGTAGAGAAAGTCCGCCCCCAGGCCGCCGTACTCTTCCGGCAGGTGCGAGCAAAGCATCCCCGCCTCCCCCGCCTTGTTCCACAGTTTGCGGTCGATATAGCCTTGTTTTTCCCATTGCCCATGGAACGGCACCGCCTCTTTTTCGAGGAACGTTCTTACGCTGTCGCGGAAAAGCTCGTGCTCGGAACTGAACAGGGTTCTGGGGATCATGCGACACCTTTTCTTTGTAATTAGAGGGAATTGATCTTCAGAGCCTAAGCCTCGCCTCCGATACAGGACACTGGACACATCCGACAAAAAATAAGACGATCCAGCCGTCTGGTGACCACTTCCCCCTATAAAAATAAAGTTGAATTATGTCTAACCAAGCCTCCACGCCATTGCGGCGCGTCAGCATCCTGGCCATCGACCGGGTTTTCGCTTCCACCCTCATGCAAGCCAAGGATTTCTTCCACCTCGCCAGCCTGCGCTACGGCAAACAGCTGGGCCAGGGCCTGACACCGGCGTTCGAAACCCGCCTGGTCAGCCCCGATGGCAAACCGGTCAACACCTTCAGCGATGTGCTGATTCCGGTGGATGGCGGGCTGGAAAACGCCGACATCATCGTTCTTCCCGCGTTCTGGGACGATTTCGAAAGCCTTTGCAAACGTTACCCGCAAGTCCTGCCCTGGTTGCGCCAGCAACATGCGCGCGGTGCCGTACTGTGCGGCGAAGCCACCGGCGTGTTCTGGCTCGCTGAAGCCGGATTGCTCAATGGCAAGGAAGCGACTACCTACTGGCGCTTCTTCAATGCCTTCGCCGAACGCTTCCCCCAGGTTCAACTCAATCAGGACAAGCACCTGACCGACGCCGACAACCTGTACTGTGCTGGCGGTACCACCTCGGCATGCGATCTGTACATTTACCTGATCGAGCGCTTCTGCGGTGCCAATGTGTCCCAGGCCGTTGCGCGGGACATTCTGTATGAGGTGCAACGCAGCTACGCGCCTGGACGCATCGGGTTTGGTGGCCAGAAGCTGCACCAGGACGTGATCATCCTGCAGATCCAGCACTGGCTCGAAGAACACTTCGCCGACAAGTTCCGCTTCGAAGACGTCGCCCGCGAACACGGCATGAGCATCCGCAACTTCATGCGCCGCTTCCAGACCGCCACGGGCGACAAGCCACTGCATTATCTGCAGCGCCTACGCATCGAAACCGCCAAGGGCTTGCTGTCCGCCAGCCGCAAGAGCATCAAGACCATCAGTTACGAAGTCGGCTACGACGATGCGAGCTTCTTTGCGCGGCTGTTCCGCCAGCACACGGAGTTGTCGCCGAACCAGTATCGGCAGCAGTTTCAGCAGGCTGCGTAGCCGAACACCAACCGAATATGGGAGCGAGCCTGCTCGCTTCCACATTGAATCTTGCGCCGGCCACGCAGTTCTTTCGCTGTGCATTTTCCTACGAAAAAAGCGGAATACAGAGCGCCGGAGAACCCAACCCTGCCCACAGACGCAGCCCCTTAAAAACTTCAACATCTTCCCTGCAAACACCATCAGGGAAGATCAACCATGACTATCGGATCAAGCTACAACTACCCTTCATACATCGCCAAGGAGGCCGCCCGAACAAAGCGATCGGCTAAAAACAAATGGGCGGCTCGCTTTCCCAATCCGCCGGATTTGTGCTTTGACTATCGTGCCCTGGTAGAACAGGAAAACGGCATCGCCAGGGCAACTGACCCGCAACATAAAATCTGCATCATCGGCGCCGGCGTCACTGGCCTGACCGCTGCCAGAGAACTCTATCGCTGCGGCTTTACCCATATCACCCTCATCGAACAATCCAGACGCATCGGCGGCAGGCATCTGACTGTTCCCGGTAGCCGAAACTCGGCAGCAAGCCATACACCGTTTGAAATGGGCGCCATGCGCATGCCCTTTTTCAACCGGGCAGATGAGCCACCGACAGAAGGTAGGTCGCTGATGGCTTACTACGCCAATCAATTTGAATTGGCGTTTTCAGACTTCGCCAACCCCGGTAGCCAATGGGTTAACTCGACAGGCATCTATCTCCGAGAGGGCAGCATGGGCGGTGGATTGGCGCCGCAAATGTTGATATGGAAAAACGAAGACGGCGTTACACCGCCTCCCGGCGATGAATTGCAAAAGGTTTACTCCAAGTGGAAAGCCTTTGCCGATCGCATGACTCGCCACGTTGCTGAGCTCTATGCGAGCCAGGGATGGGAAGCCATTTGGGCTTCTATCGTTGAAAAATACGAGAGTGTCTCGTTCCGCGACCTGGTCAGCATGCCAGCACTGGAAGCTTGGGATGGCCGCTCACCCGGGGATTTCGGCGGAATGGGAATGTCTGCGCAAGAGTCCGCAATTTTTTACGCGATAGGTATAGGTGATGGTAGCTGGGGAGCTTTTTACGACGTCTGCTGCCTCTACCCTCTGCGTACCGCGATTTTCGGTTTCAGCAGCCAATTGCAACTGATCCATGGTCGAGTGGACTCAAACGGCGATCCACTGGATTCGCCCTACCTGAATAGCGAAGCCGTTTTTGACTCAATGGGGCAGAGTTTCGACAGGCCCCGCTACATCGGCCTCGCCGCGTTGGACGAATGCCTGCTGTTTGTGAAAACCGAGGAAACCGGAAAGTCCATCTACGAACATTGCCTCGAAAGAAGCAATGGGCTTCTCACCGACTCATCCGTCACAAAACTGGAAAAGCTGACCAATCAAAAAATACGCGTCTATTACAACTGGAAACACAGTCAACCCGAGCAAATCCAGGAGCAATTTGACGACTTTGACTCGGTCATCATGACACTACCCTCCTGGCTGATTGAAACTCGAATCAAGCTCGAAAATTTCACCCGGGAGATGCTGCCTTTCGAGACGATTAACGCCTACAAAACCGCACACTGGGAAACTAGCTGCAAAGTGTTTTCACCGCTGAAAAAATCATTTCTCTCGAAAAACAAAAACATCCCGCAAGCCATTGTAACCGACAGTTTTATCCACGATGTCTATACCTACCGCTACAACGACAATTACAGCTATGACTGCATCCTGCTGAGTTATACCTGGGAAGATGACGCAACCAAGCTCGCCTCATTCAGCGATAAGGAGCTGGTATCAAAATGCGTCGAAGAGCTGGATCGCATACTCATGAACTCTGCCAACGTCCAGGAAAAAATCTCTCCCTACATCGGCATTGATCAAGCGGTGGTTCAGCGTTGGATCACTGATAAAAATGCTCTGGGCTGTGCCAAGCTTTACCGACCGGGCACCTACTACGATGCCGTCGGCCTGATGAAGTACAACCGAGACCTTGCTCATGTATCAGGCTTGTATTTGTCCGGCGAGTCATTTTCCGTCGATGCCGGTTGGACGGAGCCATGTTTTCGCGGTGCTGTCGATGCAGTGATTCATATCTGCAACAAAACCGCCGCGACCTTCAATGGCGGATTTTCCTTGAGCGACTACCCGCACTACCAAGTCAAAATCTGATCACATCCCCGTTCCAGAGCCATGCACGCAATACATGGCTCTACCTCTCGCGTCGGCTGCCCACTGCCACCAAACATCACTCTGATCCACTTTCGGAAAGGGACTACGACCTAAACGGAAGTAGCTGACTTACACCCCATTCCTGACTCCCCTCTTATACACACGCGATTTAACAGTTTGAAAAACAATAAAAAGAGGAACGACGGAATGACTGAGCCAACAAGCCCTGTTCGTGTTGCAGTTGTGCAATTCGATCCACAAGTCGGCATCGAGAAATGTGTAGGTAATCTGCGTCGCAGCCTGGAATTGGCGCTTGAAGCGGTAAACGGCGGTGCGAATCTCATCGTTCTGCCCGAGCTTTCCAATACCGGCTATTTCTTCAGCAATCGACAGGATGCCTTCGCCCATGCCGAAGCGGTTCCCGACGGGCCAAGCGTGCAGTGCTGGATCGACTTCGCCCGCGAACACAACGTTTACCTCGTGGCCGGCCTGGCCGAACGCGACGGCATGCGACTCTTCAACACCGGCGTTCTGGTGGGACCAGACGGATTTATCGGCAAGTACCGCAAAGCCCATTTGTGGAATCTGGAGAAGCTCTGGTTCACCCCCGGCGACCTGGGTTTCCCGGTTTTCGACACACCGATCGGCCGCATCGGGCTATTGATCTGCTGGGACATCTGGTTTCCGGAGGTGCCACGGATCCTCGCCCAGCAAGGCGCAGACATCATTTGCAGCCTGAACAACTGGGTCTGGACACCGCCGCCGCTGTTCGACGATGCCGGTAAGTGCATGGCGTCGTATCTAACGATGACCGCCGCTCACGTCAACAACGTGTTTATCGCTGCCGCCAGCCGGATCGGCGAGGAGCGCGGCGCGCGCTACCTGGGTTGCTCGTTGATTGCCGGAACCAACGGCTGGCCGATTGGCGCCGTGGCTTCGGCAGACAGGCAGGAAATCCTGTTTGCCGATGTCGACCTGACCAGCTCCCGCAGTGCACCCATCTGGAACAACCTGAACGATCTGCTTCGCGATCGCCGAGCCGATCTTTACGATCAGATGCTCGGCTACACCCAACACCCTTGCCTCCCACGTTGATCAGGAGGCCTGTCCCATGGAAGTTACAACCGACAAAAACCAACCATCGCGCAAATCACCGATTGATACAGCCGTCGTCCTGCTAATGATCGGTGCGACACTGCTGATCGCCTGGCTTTCTTTCAGCAACCGGACTTTCTGGGGAGCGCATTGGCCCGGTTATGGCGACATGGTATCGCTGCTACCCGAACCGAGTGCCTGGTTGCGTTGGGTGTTAGGCGACATCAGCGAGGTGGCTTTCTACAAGCACGAGTTCGCCTCGATTGGCCTGCTGGCGGGCGCTTATCTGGCTTACTGGGCGAATCGAACGGGTAAATCCTGGCAAGGGTTTGCCATCTCCTATGGAACGGGACTTTGGCCCTGGCTCGTCACCAGTTCGTTGCTCGGGCTGCTGCTGAGCAATCTGCTGTGGGGCTGGACGGTGACAGCCACAACCTGGCAACCCACATTCGTTGCATTCGTCTCGCTGCCAGCGGCGATGGTGCTGATGTTTGGCGGAGGCTGGAGGGTCACGATCAACGGCGCACTCATGGGCGCGGTACTCGTCACACCAATGTGCCTGCTGATCGTCAACTACGTGTGCCAACCGCTGGCCTTGCCTGCGGTGATCGGCAATGTGCTGGGCATGGCGGTTGCCAGTGTCCTGGCGTTTCTGTTTTGCCGCTATTGGCCGAACCTGGTGAAATCCAGGTCATCGCAAACGCCACCCGCCTCGATTGCCACCACCAAGGCGCCCGACTATGGCGTCATCTGGAGCCTGCGTCGGATTCTGGCGGACTTCTCCGAAGCACCGTTCTTTGGCAATGAGCTGGCCAGCCTTGGCCTGATACTGGGTGCATTGCTGGCGTACAGCTTGAACCCTTCAAGCCCCGCGTACGGATCGGGTCTGTTGCTGCACATCATCGGCGCGCAGGCATTGGCCTCGGCCATCGGCGTGCTGATCTGGCGTAAACAATGGATGCTGCGCGGCTGGTATCCCACTTACATCCCGCTGGTTTCAGTGGTGCCCGCGGCGATCCTGGCCTATGGCGGCAGCTGGCAGATTATCGTCTCAAGTGCACTGCTGGGGGCATTGCTCGCACCACCGCTGGCCTGCGTGATTGCCAGGAAATTACCGGCCGACATGCACGCCTACATCGCCAATGTACTGTCGATGGCCATCAGTACACTGCTGATCGTGCCGCTGATCGGTTTTTTGATCGCTGATTAATGCCCCAGCCATTCGGCTGTATCGCGGCCTCAAAAGCGGATACAGCCACTTTTCATTACAATCAAGCGAGGTATCCCATGGACCTGCCCAAACTGTCCATCGCGGCACTTGGCGGCACGGTAAGCATGCAAGCGAGCAATGCCGGTGAAGGCGTCATCCCGACCGTCAGTGGCGAAGCCCTGCTGACTTCCATACCGGAACTGAAGGCACTAGCCGCAGTCACCGTCGAGACCCTCGGCCTGCTGCCCAGTGCCTCCCTGGATTTCGAGTTTTTGCTGAACGTATTGTCCTGGGCTGAGTTTCAGGTCGAACAGGGCGCCGTTGGGGTCGTGATAACCCAGGGCACCGACACCCTCGAAGAAGCCGCGGTGTTTTTGGATTACCTGTGGCCCTACGACACCCCCTTGGTGCTGACCGGTGCCATGCGTTCCGCAGCGCAGCCAGGTGCCGATGGACCGGCCAATATGCTGGATGCATGTCGCGTTGCCTTGGCGCAGAACAGCCGGCAGCGCGGTGTCCAGGTCGTGATGAACGGACAGATTCATCAAGCGTGCAGCGTACGCAAAACCGATTCGCTGGCATTGCAGGCGTTTTCCTCTCCGGTCGTGGGGCCCGCGGGCCTACTGTTGGAAGACCGTGTTCGCTACCTGCGCCCACCAGGGCCACGCACGGTGTTACCGCTGCCGCAACAGACCACACAGAAGGTTGCGCTGCTTGAGGCCTCACTTTCGGCCGACACCCTGCTGCTGGAAAATATTCTCGCACTCGATTACGACGGGCTGGTGATCGGCGGTTTCGGCGCCGGCCACATCTCGCAGCGCTGGGCGACAATGATTGAGCATATTGCCGAACGAATCCCCGTGATCATTGCGACCCGAACCGGCTCCGGCTCCACCGCACGTGCCTCTTACGGTTTTGGCGGCGGTGAAATGGACTTGATCCGCAAGGGGGCATCGATGGCGGGTTTTCTATGTCCGCGAAAAGCCAGAATTCTGCTTTGGCTGCTGCTGGGTTGCCAACGGCAGCACGAGCTTGCGCAGTATCTCAACAAAGACATTTGACTTAAAAACAATGTACAAACCTGTGGGCGGAGGATTTTCGCTGACAAAAAAGGCCTGCATGCGCAGGCCTTTTTTTATTTTCCGAATCGTCCTACGGCTTGTGCGCCCGGGCGAGGAATTCGTGGGATTGCATTTCCAGCAGACGACTCAGGGTTCGCTGGAATTCGAAGTTCAGGCGACCGCCGGTGTACAGATCCTTGAGCTCGACTTCGGCGGAAATGATCAGCTTCACGTTACGGTCGTAGAACTCGTCGACCATGTTGATGAAGCGTCGGGCGATGTCGTCGGTGGTGACGCTCATCTGCTCGACATCACTGAGCAACACAGCGTGGAAGATCTTGCCCAGCTCGATGTAGTCGTTCTGGCTGCGCGGGCCGTCGCACAGTTCGCGGAAGTTGAACCAGGCCACGTCATCGCAGGTGCGCAGGGCGCGAATTTCACGATTTTCGATCATCAGCACGTCATTTTCGACCGCTGCCGTGCATTCCGGTGTCAGCGCACGGAAGCTCTTGCGCAGGCTTTCGTTGGCGGCTTCGTCGAGCGGATAGTGGAACAGCTCGGCTTGTTCCAGGTGACGCAGTCGATAGTCGACGCCGCTGTCGACGTTGACGATCTCGGTGTTCTGCTTGATCAGCGCAATGGCCGGCAAGAAGCGCGCGCGCTGCAGGCCGTCCTTGTACAGGCCGTCCGGCACGATGTTCGAAGTCGCGACCAGGGTCACGCCGTTCTTGAACAGTTCTTCCATCAGGGTGCCAAGGATCATGGCGTCGGTGATGTCGGAAACGAAGAACTCATCGAAGCAGATGACCCGGGCTTCGGTGGCGAAGCGCTTGGCAATGATGGTCAGCGGGTTTTTCTCGCCGCCCAGGGTTTTCATCTCTTCGTGCACGCGCTTCATGAAGCGGTGGAAGTGCGTACGGGTCTTTTCCTTGAAGGGCAGCGCTTCGAAGAAGGTATCCACCAGGTAAGTCTTGCCGCGACCTACGCCGCCCCAGAAATACAGGCCCTTGACCGGGGTCTGATCCTTCTTGCCAAACAACTTGCCCAGCAGGCTCGGTTTGTTTTGCTCGGCCGCGACCAGGTCGTCGTACAGGCGCTGCAAATGACGCACGGCGGTTTCCTGTGCGGCATCATGGAAGAATTCCGGGCGTTTCAGATCAGCTTGATATCGTTCTAGGGGCGTCATAATTCGTTAGCAAGGCAACAAAAACGGGCCGACACTGTAGCGACGGCCCGGAGGAATGGCAATCGGCCCTTGGTCGGGCCGAGCCGTTGATTATTCCTGAATCGGTGTCAGGGCAATGCGCAAGGCCTCGATGGCCGCGTCGCGTGCGGTGCTGTCGGCGAAGGTCGGGCTGTCGGCTACGCACTCGCCTTCCAGCCATACACTGAAGCTCAGCGCTTCACTGCGCACGTCCAATGCCTGACCTGATTGCAACTGCTTGGTCACTTGACCTGCGGTCTTGCCGTCGGCGAAGTTGCGCGATAGCAGCAGTTGCTCGCCATCGGCGGCCAGCAGACGGAAGCGAAAACTGCCGTCGTCTTCGCGGAAGCTGACAAAACGTGCAGCTTTTGCAGCTTTCTTCCTGGTGGTTGCCGCCACTTGCGTCTGAGCAACGAAGGAGCGCAGGCCCACCGCTTCACGCAGTTCGTTGAGGAAGGGTGTCGCTACCGCACGGGCCTTTTTCGCGCCGTGTTGCAGGATGTCTTCCAGATCCGCCGGGCGCTCGATCAACAGGTTATAACGCTCGCGGGACTCGCCCAATTCGTTGTCCAGTAGCTGGAACAGACGATTCTTCGCCTCGCCCCAACCCAGACCCTGCAACAGTTCGCTGCGGAACTCATCGGACTGCGCCGGGGTGGCGAACGCTTGAAACAGAGTGAACAGGTGCGAATTGTCCGGATCCTTGGCTTCGCCCGGCGCGCGGGAGTCGGTGACGATCCGTGAAATCGCGTCCTTCATTTCTTTGGCGCTTGAGAACAGCGGAATGGTGTTGTCGTAGCTCTTCGACATCTTGCGGCCATCCAGGCCCGGCAACGTGGCGACGCTCTCTTCGATCAACGCCTCGGGCATGGTGAAGAACTCTTTGCCCTGGCCAAACAGGTGGTTGAAGCGCTGACCGATGTCCCGCGCCATTTCCACGTGCTGGATCTGGTCACGACCGACCGGCACCTTGTGCGCGTTGAACATCAGGATGTCCGCGGCCATCAGCACCGGGTAGCTGTACAGGCCCATGGTGATACCGGCATCCGGGTCTTCGCCGGTCTCGACGTTCTTGTCCACCGAAGCCTTGTAGGCGTGGGCGCGATTGAGCAAGCCCTTGGCCGCAACGCAAGTCAGCAGCCAGGTCAGTTCGGGGATTTCCGGGATGTCGGACTGACGGTAGAAGGTCACGCGGTCGACATCCAGGCCACCGGCCAGCCAGGTCGCGGCGATTTCCAGACGCGAGCGCTGGATGCGCAGCGGGTCATCGCACTTGATCAGGGCGTGATAGTCGGCCAGGAAGTAGAACGAATCGGCATTGCTGTCACGGCTGGCGACGATCGCCGGGCGGATGGCGCCAGCATAGTTGCCCAGATGCGGCGTGCCGGTGGTGGTGATGCCGGTGAGGATACGGGTACGAGTCGTCATGGGTAATCGCTTGTCAGACTGCAATCAATTCGAGAGACGCGGCAGGATCAGATCCTTGAGATCGGTCAGCTTGCCATGAAAAAAGTGTCCGCATTCTGCCACTTTCAGCAGCTCATGGGGACGTTCGAGCTTGTCGGACCATTGGTAAACGACTTGTGGATCGATCACTTCGTCGGTTTCCGGTTGAATCAGGGTCAGTTCGCCGTGCTGTGGCAGTTGATCCTGGTCGCCGAGGCGCATGACTGCCGGCGCAACCATGAACAGGTGCTTGAGCTGCTCGCCCCTGGCCTCGAGGCGTCCGCCGAGACTTGCGGCAACAAAACCGCCGAAGGAGAAACCGAACAGGGTCAGCGGCAATGTCGGGTGTCTGGCGCGAAACCATTCGGCGACAGCCTGGGCATCATCGACTTCACCGGTGCCCATGTCGTGGGTGCCTTCGCTGGCACCGACACCACGATAGTTGAAACGCAGGGTGATCAAACCGGCATCACGCGCGGTGCGCTGCAGGGTCGAGACCACTTTGTTGAGCATGGTGCCGCCCTGCACCGGGTTTGGATGGCAGATCAGCGCCAGGCCGCGCGGATCTTCATTATCAAGATACAGGGCTTCCAGTTGCCCGACCGGGCCGTCAATCAATACAGGGGTTTCACGCATAAGCAAGGAAGGAACTCCGTGACCTCGAATAAGGTCGACTCGTCTAGCAAATTGTCTGTGGCTGTCTATCGCGAGTGAATCGCGGTATACAGCGCAGGTTCGAGCCGTTAACGTAAAGCAAAGCCGTTTATAGAGGAAGGACTCGTGGAACACTCGCTCTTAGTTTGGTTGTTACCGACTCTTGCCCTGGTTGTGGGTGTCGCCATTGGGTTTCTGATCGCTCGCCTTGCGCCGAATGCCGCGCCTAACCGCACGCAGCGTCAGCTGGACGATATTCAGGAACGTTTCGACAGTTATCAGAACGAGGTGGTGACCCACTTCAACAGCACAGCGACACTGGTCAAGAAGCTGACTCAGAGCTATCAGGAAGTGCAGGACCATCTCGCCGAGGGTGCCAACCGCCTGGCCCTGGACGAACAGACTCGCCAACGCCTGCTGGCCTCCCTGCATGCCGATGCAGCGCAGGCTCCACGGGAACGCCTGACGCCGCCACGCAATCAGGAACCGCCACGCGACTACGCACCGAAAGCCCCGAACTCGCCGGGCATGCTCGATGAGCATTATGGCCTGAAGAAGTAAGCGGGCCCGCAGGCAAAAGCCCCCGGACAAGTGATTGTCCGGGGGCTTTTTTTATTTCTGATCCTGTATCTCTGGTGCCCACACTGGCCTCTTCGCGGGCAAGCCCGCTCCTACAGGGTCATGCTTTGAATACAGATTTTGTGTACGGCATCGATCCTTGTGGGAGCGGGCTTGCCCGCGAAGGGGCTAGAACTGACGATACAAAAAAGCCCGCTTGATCTGTTTAGAATCGGGCGGGCCTTTTTACGCCTGGGGTTCAATCAGACGATCAAGGATACTGCTGAACCTGACCTTGCTGCTGAGCACCATACTGCTGGCCAGGAATCGCCTTGAGGTTGACCTCTACACGGCGGTTCTGCGCACGGCCATTGACGTCGGCGTTGCTGGCAACCGGGCTATCCGGGCCGGCGCCACGGGCGCTCAGGTTGGCACCGCTGACACCTTGCGAGGTCAGGTAGGTTGCCACGCTTTGGGCGCGACGCTGGGACAGGTCCATGTTGTGCTGGCGACTGCCGGTGCTGTCGGTATAGCCGACGATCTCGATCTGGTTCTGGTTGAACTCTTTCAGCGAGCCCGCCAGGTTGTTCAGCGGCTGATAGAAACCTGAGGCAATATTCGCCGAATCGGTCGCGAACGTGATGTTGCCCGGCATGATCAGTTTGATCTGGTCGCCCTGGCGCTGCACTTCAACACCGGTGTTGGCCATGCTGGCGCGCAGCTTTTTCTCTTGTTGATCGGCGTAGTAGCCGTAGCCGGCGGCAGAAGCACCGACCACCGCAGCACCGATCAGGGCGCCCTTGCCACGGTTATCGTGGTTGATGGCAGCACCGGCCAGCGCACCGGCCAGAGCGCCTAGGCCACCGTATTTCGCGGTCTTGCTCATGCCTTCGGAGCCGCTATCCGTCTGACCCTGGGCTTGGCCCTGACCGCCGTATGGGTTAGGCGAGGCACAACCGGACAAAACGGCCACAGCCGTAGCGAGAATAATCAAACGACGCGTGGTGAACATGTAAAGCTCCTACTTTTTTGCATTCTGTGGTGCAACGGACCAAGGCATCAGTCTTTGCGGGCGTTGGATCATGTTAACGGGTAAAAATTCCGAATGTTACAAATCAGCCCCGAACAAAGGGGTTCTCGCGCATTTCGTCGCCCAGACGGGTGTCCGGACCATGTCCGGTCACCACGGTCGCTTCTTCGTCGAGGGTGTACAGCCGCTGCTTGATCGAGCGCACGATGGTCGCCTGGTCGCCACCCCACAAATCCGTTCGCCCGACGCCGCGACGAAACAGCGTATCACCGGCAATCAGCAGCTTGGCCTCGGAAAACCAGAAGCTCATGGAGCCCGGCGTATGACCTGGCGTGTGCAGCGCCACGCCACATCCGCAAGCCAGTTCTTCATCATCGGCCAGCCAGCGGTCCGGAGACGGCACCGGGGTATAAGGAACGCCGAACATCTGGCACTGCATTTCCAGGTTGTCCCACAGAAACTGGTCTTCCTTGTGCAGATGCAGGGTCGCGCCGGTTTTCTCCTTGAGTTGACCGGAAGCCAGGAAATGATCGAGGTGGGCGTGGGTGTGAATGATGCTGACCACTTTCAGCCCCAAGGCATCGAGACGCGCCAGGATCAGTTCATGATTGCCACCCGGATCGACAACGATGGCCTTTTTCGTCACCGGATCGCCGATGATCGTGCAGTTGCACTGCAAAGGGCCGACGGGGAAGGTTTCGCGGATGAGGGTGGGTTGCTGGGACATCAGGGCCTGCTCGATAAACGGGGACGAGGGATTTTCGCACACTTGAGTATCCAGCCAATGGCCACGATGGGTATCGTGAAGAATCCTTAACCCAAAACCCCCAGCTCCTTGGCCCGCGCCACCGCCTGTGTACGCCGCTCGACCCCAAGCTTGCTGTTGATGTGGCTGGCGTGGGTCTTGACCGTGTGCAGGGAGATAAACAGCTGATCGCTGATTTCCTGGTTCGAACAGCCCTGGGCGATCAATCGCAGAACCGCCATTTCCCGCGTGCTGAGCTGCTCCGCGGCCGCGCAGGACTCCAGTCCGGGACGGGCTGCCAATGCCGGCAGTTTTTCACTGAGGTTCAGGGAAACGGGGGTTGGCGGACAGCTTTGAAGCTGTCCACGCAGCCAGTCCGGGTGCTCGGCCAGCAGGCCCTCAAAGGGTTGCAACACTCCTCCGCCAGCGGCATCCAGCGCCTGAGCCAGTGCCTTGCGTGCTTCCGGCTCCCGCCCGCTACCCAGCAATAATGCCACTTTCTGGGTCAACGCCATGACACTGAGCAGCTGCCGACCGCTTTGCTGGCCATGTTCAAGCAGTGCATTCAAACGCCCTTCGGCCAGCATCGGTTGGCCCTGGATAACGTCGAGCAAGGCTTGTTGCAATTCGATATGCAGCGGCAATTGCGGATGGAATTCCGGTGGTGCCGCCCCGTTTTCGCCGTTATAGGTCTGCCCCAGGCGCGACAGCCAGGCTTCGGCCAGATCGATGCGCCCCTGGGCCAGCCAGAGTTCACATTTGACCAGGGTGATCATGGCCAGGTAGTAGATCGGTGGCACATCCCAGATGTGCATCAGCCGTTCGGCTTCGGCCAGTTCGGCAAAGGCTTTGGCGAACTCGCCGCTGCTGCCTTCCAGCCTGGCAATCACACAATGGCCGATCAGTACGCTGATGTCACGACAGGCTCGCGCCTCGCTCAAACCGATCTGCAATCGCAGCCGCGCCGCCTGCGGCTGCATGCGCAGGGCCAGCAGAAAGCCTTCATACAAGGTCAGCCGGGCTCGAACTGCATACAGCCGCTGCGCAGACAAGCTCTGCAGGCGTTGCATCCCCTGACGGACCTCCTCCAGCGCCCGACAGATTTCTCCGCGCGCTTGCAGCACCCGAGCGCGGTCGTAGTGCGCCAGCGCTTCGAACAACGGGTTGCCGACCCGTTGCGCCAGCTCCAGCGATTCGCGGTTCAGCCCCCGCGCCCGCCACAAATCACCGTCGGCAATGGCCAGGTTGGACAGGGTCGAGAGGCACATCAGGCGCTGGCCGTAACGCTTGCACGGAAGACTTTCCAACGCTTCGCGGCAGTACCGCAGCGTCAGTTCGCGGTTGCCGCGCCCACGGGCAATGATGCCACTCAACGCCAGCCATTGAGCCAGCATGGACTTCTGGGCGGTGGCCGACGGAGCGGGCAGGAAGCGACTCAAATGGCTGGCCAGCTCCTCGGCGGCATCCAGTTGGCAAGCCATCCCCAGCGCCCAGCTATAGAGCACAATCAGTCGCGGCGTGCTGATCAGCAAGCTGTCAGGCAAGTCCATTTTCCAGCGCAGCAACATGCCGACGTTCTGCTCGGCCAGCAGTTGCTCTTCGGAGAGGTTCTGCACCAGGTTCGCCGCGACGTCCAGGTGACCGGCACGCAAGGCCTGCTCCACGGCCTCATCGAGCAGTCCCTGGGCATTGAACCAGCGGCAGGCACGCAGGTGCAGACTGGCGGCCGGCACCATCGACTGGGAAGCAGGCCGTGTGCGCAACAGATCGGAAAACAGGTGGTGGTAACGATACCAATGGCCATGCTCGTCCAGTGGCACCAGGAACACCTGGTGGGCAAGCAGGAAGCGCAGGATCTCCCCGCTGTCATGGGCGTCGCGAACGGCGTCGCACAGTTCGCTGCAAAAGCGTTCCTGGGGTGCCGTGTCGTAGAGGAACGACTGGACCTCGGCAGGCAGGCAATCGATGACTTCTTCGAGCAGATAATCGCGGATCAGCCCTTCCCCGCCGTGCAACGCTTGCGGCAGCGCGCCATCGGTGCCTGCCTCCGAGGCGGCCAGCAGCCAGAAGCGCAACCCAGCGACCCAGCCTTCGCTGCGCTGGATCAGGTTTTCCAGTGCCTCACCGCGCAAGGAGCTGCTGTGCCGGTCGAGCAGGCTCAAGGCTTCGTCGTGGGTCAGGCGCAGATCCTGTTCATGCAACTCAAGTAGTTGCCGTGACAGCCGCAGCCGCGCCAGGTGCCAGTCGGGGCGTTGGCGACTGGTGACCATCACCAGCAAGCCATCGGGAAGATGATTGAGGAAAAACTGCAGGCAGCGGTCCAGCACCGGCCCTTGGGCCAGATGGTAATCATCCAGCACCAGCAGTAATGGCGTCGCTGTAGACAAGTGCACGGCCAGTTCGTCAAGCAGGCCGTCCAGCCATTCTTCGAACGCGAACGGCTGATGGCGCTGGCGCATTTTCAACAGCCCGAGCGATTGCCTGCCCAGATGCGGGAAATAGTCCTGAAGACCTTCCAGCAGTCGTTCGAGAAAACGCCCCGGGTCACTGTCTCGCGGGCTCAACCCCAGCCAGAGACTTTGCCAATGCGCCGGCAACCCCTGGCAAAACTCCACCGCCAACGAACTCTTGCCGAACCCTGCCGGTGCGCTGACCAGCAACAGCCTGCCGCCGAGCCCGGCACTCAGGCGCTCGCACAAACGTGGACGCAGCACATGGCCGTCGGGCAACGGCGGGCGGAAGAAGCGCCCGTCGAGTGTCGCGACAGCAACGTGTGCAGAACCCGGGGATGTAGACAAATCAGTCATGGCCGGCTCTTGTTTGAATTGCGGGTGGCGGCGTTGCAGATGTCCGCAGACTAGCCGTAAACGGATAGGGAATGAAGGTAGTTGCTACAAATGGCTACAAAAAGTCTACAAACAAAAAAACGCCCCGAACCAGTCGGGGCGTTTTCAGAGGGTGCGGCCTCTACTCAGTTCACCTTAGCGAACACCGTCCTGGCGCAAGGCGGCCGGGGTGAAGTCGCTGGTGGTGGCAGTGAAGCCGAAGTCATAGGCCGACTTCTCTTCGTTCTTCATGCCCAGCGCCAGGTAACGACCCGATTGCAGGTCATACAGGGCTTCGAGGGCATACCACGGCACTTGCTTGTCGTAGTAGTTCTCGGCATGGGCCTCGGCGACGCGCCACAGTTGACCGCGACCGTCGTAGTGATCGATGACCGCTGCTTGCCAGGTGTCTTCGTCGATGTAGAAGTCCCGCTTGGCGTAGATGTGACGCTGGCCTTCCTTCAGGGTTGCAACCACATGCCACACACGACGCAACTCGTAACGCGCCAGGTCCTGGTTGATATGACCGGCCTTGATGATGTCGTCGTACTTGAGCGTTGGCGAGTCGAGTTTGTAGCTGTCGGAGGCGATGTACATCTCTTTCTTGCCTTCGAGCTTCCAGTCGTAACGATCCGGTGCACCGTTGTACATGTCCAGGTTATCGGAAGTACGCAGGCCATCGGCAGCCGTACCCGGACCGTCATACGACACTTGCGGGGCACGACGCACACGACGCTGACCGGCGTTGTAGACCCACGCCGAACGCGGTTCCTTCACCTGGTCGAGGGTTTCGTGCACCAGCAGTACACCACCGGCCAGACGTGCCGGCGCGGTCACTTTCTGCTTGAAGTAGAACAGGATATTGCCCGGGTTTTTCGGGTCGTAATCCTTCATTTTGTCGCGGAACACGAACTGGTCCTGGAAGTACACCATGCTATACGAGCCATTCGGTTGCGGTGTGGCCTGGGTCACCAGACGGGTCACGCTGCCACCACGATAGCGGGTGATATGGTTCCAGATGACTTCAACGCCGCTTTTCGGAATCGGGAACGGAATGGCGGTTTCAAAGTTCTCCAGGCCGTTGCCGCCGGACACCAGATTGGTGTTGGTGGCGTTGCGCTTGATAGCGGCGAACACATCATCCGGCACGGTGGCACCGCGGTGGGACGGGTACACCGGCATCTTGAAGGTTTCCGGGTAGCGCTTGAACATCGCGTACTGGCCAGGGGCAAGCTTGGCCTTGTACTGGTCGACGTTCTGCGCCGTGATAGTGAACAGCGGTTTTTCACCCGGGTACGGATCGGACAGGAAGCCTTTGCTGTCGACGGTGCCGGCGTTCTTCGGCAGCGGTTTCCAGGCCGGGATCGAACCGTCGGCGTTACCCGCCATTTCGGCGCCCATCGGGGTCAGGCTCTTGCCCAGCTTGTCGGCCTCAGCCTGGGGAACCGCTGCGATGACACTGGTCGCCAGCAGCGAAAGACCCAGAACACTGGCGTGGAACAGACTCTTTGTTATTTTCATATGTGCGTTCGTCCAGAAAATGCAGTGCTTAGAAGTTCACGCCGACGCTGAGCGCAACGAAGTCGCGGTCATCCACGGTGGTGTACTTGCCGTCGAAGAAATTGGTGTACGCCAGGCTCGCGGTGTAGGTGTTCTGGTACTCGGCATCGACACCCAGGCTCACCGCTTTGCGGCCTTCCTCGAAGTTGCCGCCAGGGCCAGGGGAGTAACCGCTCACGTCATGGGACCAGGCAACGTTCGGCTTGAGGTTCACACCGGCAAACACGTCGTTGTATTCCCAGATGGCACGACCGCGGTAGCCCCACGAAGTCGGGGTGGTGAAGCCTTCGTTGGTGCAGTTGCGGCTGCGGTTGTTGGTCGGCGTACCCGGGCCCGCACCGTTGATGGTGCTGGTGTTGAGCGCCACGCAGGTATCGAGCGCACCAGAGGCTGGCAACTCACCCGGGCCGTAGACCGGATCGCGGCCATAACGAACGTCGGAAGTGCTTTCCAGGCCGCCAACGTGGGTCACGCCCACTTCACCCACCAGGGTCAGACGGCTGGCGCCCATGACCTGGTCGAAGAAGTGCGTCAGGGTAGTCTGGAACTGGGTGACTTCCTTGCGACGATACCCGTGCAGGTCCTGACCCGGTACGCCGGTAAGCAGCGATGCATTGGTCAACGGATTGTTCGGGTTGTTATTGCCCAAAGGACGTATACCGGAGAACAGGATGTCGGTGGAGTTGAGCTGCACTGGCGCGTTCGGACGGTAGCTGATCTCACCGCTCCACGCCGTACCGGTAGGCAGGGTGGTGGAGAAGCTCAAGCCATACAGGCGAATGTCCTCGGGGTATTCGATGAAGTATTGCGAATTACCTGCCACCAGCAGTGGCCCGAGTGCCGCGAACGGGCCGGGCAACCCACTGGCCGTGTTGAAGACCGACTGCGGCGCACCGGTAGCGCTGAAGATCGGCGCACGGCTGTGGTAGTTCATGAAGTAGGCGCCGAACTCGGTGTCCAGCGGGTCGAACATGTACTTGAAGGACGCGCCCCACTGGCCGCTGTCGCGGGCATCACGATCGGGGCCACGACGCACAAGAACACCCTCTTCGTTGACGTCGACGCCATTGGCGGCCAAAGGCCCCAGGGCAATGGCCGGAATTTGCGAACGCTTGTTAAGCACACGCAGGTTGTCGTTGCAGCCGTCGGCAACGATGTCTGGCTGGGAGAAGAATGTGCCGCAGTTGTCGACGACCGTCTGATCCCATTCAATTTGATAGAACGCTTCGGCCGAGAGGTTTTCGGTCAGGCTCTGGGACACATAGAACATGTTGACCGGGATCAGGCCTTCCTTGATCTCGGCACCCGGACGGCGGAATGCCGACACGTCGATCGGGTTGATCGAGTTGATGCCGCCGCCAATGAAGGTACTTTCACCCCAGCTCACGACCTGCTTGCCCAGGCGCACGGAACCTGGTTGATCGGCAATGGAGTAGTTGTGGTAGACGAAGGCGTCGAGGAGTTGAGTGCCTGCGGACTTGGCGCCCTCCTTGCGACCGTCGTCGCTGATGTCCTTGAACGGACGGCTTTCGTCCTTCAATTCAAAGTCGTACCAGTATTTGCCTCGGACGAAAACACCGGTATCGCCGTATTTCAGTTCAAGGTCATGGATGCCCTTGAAGATCTTCGAGAAGGTTTCCCCGCTCTTGAAGTTCAGGTGACCGTCATCAGAGGTCTGGGACAAACCCTTGCCGCCGTTGTTGACACCGATGAGGTTCTTGTTCGGCTGCTGAGTAGACCAGCTGGCACCAATCGACAGGGATGAGTCGAACTGACCTTCGATTTCACCGACGTTGAAACTGACGCCGAATGCTGGCCCGGCGAGCGTAGAGGCAAGACTGACAGCCAGGGGCAGTTTCGCCCGGCGCCAGAACTGGTTTACTGATGTCATCGACGCTACTCCATGTGCATTTTATTTTTATGGCAATGAGCACTTCTAAAAACGCTGTGGATAACCGGGAGCCATGGCGTCCCAAAGTCATTCCAAAGATGCATCGCCCCGGTTCGTGCGGTTGCTCCGTTCTTAAAAATCCTTGAACGGACTATAGCCAGCAGGTAGTTGTGCTTGATCCCTCTAAAGTGTGATTTGCAGCTGCCAGCCACTCTGGAACAGTCCTTTCGCCAGTCCGACACCCGTCGGCACGGCAAGGATGGCTGAAAAAATCGATTTGACAAGCCAAGCGCTTGCTTGGTGGGGCTGGCGTGCCCTTTCGGGCACGCCGGGAGGCGCTTAAAGCGTCGAGAGGAAGGTACTGTTGGTGGCCTGCCATTCGGTGATGTCGACACGAATACGCTTCTTGTCGAGTTTGCCAACGCTGGTCTTGGGAATTTCAGTAACAAGGGCGATCTGGCTCGGAATCGCCCACTTGCTCAGGTGCCCCAGCTCCACAAACGGTTTGAGGTGTTCCTTGAGTTCCCGGGCTCCGATTACGTACCCCTCACGAACCACCAGCAGGGCAAACGGTCGCTCCCCCCACTGCGGATCGGGGATCCCCACCACTGCTACTTCACGTACCGCTTCATGACGGCTGATCAGGTCTTCGAGGTCCAGGGAGGAAATCCACTCGCCACCGGTCTTGATCACGTCCTTGATCCGGTCACGAATGTCGATCACGCCCATGCTGTCCAGGGTCGCCACGTCGCCGGTGTGCAGCCAGCCGCCGGCCCAGAGCTCCGCGCCCTTCTGGGGTTCATTGAAGTAGCCCTCGGTGAGCCACGGTGCACGCAGCACCAGTTCACCCTGAGTCTCGCCGTCGGCGGGCAGGAAGTTGCCCTCGGTGTCGACGATCGCCGCCTCCACCAGTGGCCCCGGCACACCGGCCTTGATCCGGTAAGTGGTGCGTTCGTCTTCGGTACCGGCCATCAATTCGTCGTTGAGGTGCGCGCACGACACCAGCGGCCCGGTTTCCGACATACCGTAGGCGGCGGTCAACTGAATGCCCTTGGCCTTGGCCGCCTCATACAAGGTGCGGTTCAGAGCGCTGCCGCCGATGACGATTTTCCAGCCGCCGAAGTCGACATTCTGCGCAGCCTTGGCATTGAGGACCATCTGCAGGATGGTCGGCACGCAATGGGAGAACGTGACCTTCTCCTTGCGCCACAATTCCACCAGGTACTCCGGGTCATAGCGGCCGGGATACACCTGCTTGAGCCCGAGCATGGTCGCCACATACGGCAAGCCCCAGGCGTGGACGTGGAACATCGGGGTGATCGGCATGTACACGTCGTTGGTGCCCAGCAGGCGCACGCTATCGATCGCGCCCATGATGGTCGACACGCCCATGGTGTGCAGCACCAGTTGCCGATGGGTGAAGTACACGCCCTTGGGGTTACCGGTGGTGCCGGTTGTATAGAACGTGGTCGCGACCGAGTTTTCGTCGAAATCCTCGAAGTCGTACTGCGGGCTCGCCGTGGCCAGCAGTTGTTCGTATTCGCCGACGAGGTTCGGCAGGTCCGCGGTTTTTTCCGGCAGGTCAGTCAGCAACAGGGTTTTGTCGACCGTCGTCAGATGCCCTTCGATGGCCTTGTAGAGACCGACGAACTCGCTGTTGACCAGCACGAAGCGGTCCTCGGCGTGGTTCATGGTGTAGAGGATCTGTTCCGGCGACAGGCGCACGTTGATGGTATGGATCACCGCACCGATCATCGGGATGGCGAACATGCATTCCAGGTAACGATGGCTGTCCCAGTCCATCACACCCACGGCATCCCCGGGCTTGACCCCGGCCGCTGTCAGCACGTTGGCCAGACGGGCCACCCGTTCGATCAGGGTCGGGTAGCTGTAGCGCAACTTGTCGCGGTAGATGATCTCGCGGGTTTTCTCATAACGGGCACCAGACATCAGCAGCCGCTTGATCAACAACGGGTACTGGTAAGCGCCTTCGGCCGGGGGGATAACGCGAGTCTGCAACATAAGAATCCCTTTTTCTGACTGCACGGTCGTGACTGAAAGTACGCACTGTAGTGCCCTTGTTCGTCAGCCAAATCAGCCAAAGGAATGATTTGCAGAGCCGCGCAAATGCTAGCGTTGCGCCAGCATTCGTAGGCTTTCATGACAGAAACTGTAGGAGCTGCCGCAGGCTGCGGCAGCTCCTACGGGATGTGTGATTGATCAATGCATCTCGGTAAAAGCCAGCTTCACGCCAATCGCAATCAGTACCGCGCCCATGGTCCGGTCGAACCAGTGACCCATGCGCGCAAACCCGGCGCGTACGCGCTGCTGGCTGAACAACATCGCCACCAGGCAGAACCAGACCGCTGTCGCCGCTGCCAGGTAAACCCCGTAACCGGCCTGTACGGCCAGTGGTGTTTGCGGGTTGATCACCACGGTGAACAGCGAGAGGAAGAACAGCGTGGCTTTCGGATTGAGACCGTTGGTGACGAAACCTGAGGTGAAGGCACCACGGGCCGTGCGCTCGCCGGCTTCCTTGTGCAGACCGTCCGCCACAGGCTTGGCCGGTTGCGCGCGCAGTGCCTTGTAACCGATGTACAGCAGGTAAGCGGCGGCGGCCCATTTCAAGGCATTGAACAGCACTATCGACTGGGACACGATCAGGCCGATACCCAGCAACGAATAACCTACGTGCAGGAAAATCGCCGTCCCCACACCCAGCGCGGTCCAGGTGCCCGCGCGGCGACCGTGGGTAACACTCTCACGCACCACCACGGCAAAGTCCGGGCCGGGGCTGGCCACGGCCAGCAGGTGAATCAGGGCAACGGTCAAGAACTCTGTCCAGTACATGGGGGCTCCTTCAGGCCAAGCGTAACTATTTATTCCATCTGGTAGGCTCGGCAGATTACGCCTTCAGTTCACTGCACAAAAGGTACAGTTGATGACGAACACTCGCCGCGCCGTTTTCCTCGACCATCCGTCCCTGGACCTCGGCGACCTTGACCTCAACCCGTTGCGCAATTGTTTCAGCGATTTGCAGCTGTTCGCCCAGACCCTGCCCGATCAGGTCATCGAACACCTCAAGGGCGCCACCGTCGCCATTAGCAACAAAATTGTCATCGATGCCGCCGCCATGGCCGCCAGCCCTGATCTCAAGCTGATCCTGATCACCGCCACTGGCACCAACAATGTCGACCTCGCCGCCGCCCGCGCCCACGGGATTACCGTGTGCAACTGCCAGGGCTACGGTACGCCATCGGTGGCGCAGCACACGATCATGCTGCTGCTCAACCTGGCCACACGCCTGGCCGATTATCAAAAAGCCGTCGGCGAAGGTCGCTGGCAGCAGGCCAAACAGTTCTGTTTGCTGGATTACCCGATTGTCGAACTCGAAGGCAAAACCCTTGGCCTATTGGGCCACGGCGAATTGGGCGGCGCAGTCGCACGGCTGGCCGAAGCCTTCGGCATGCGCGTTCTGCTGGGGCAAATTCCCGGGCGCCCCGCCCGGCCGGACCGCTTGCCGCTGAATGAACTGTTGCCACAGGTCGATGCCCTGACCTTGCACTGCCCACTCAACGAATATACCCGCCACTTCATCGGTGCCCCTGAACTGGCCTCGATGAAGCCCGGTGCATTTGTGGTCAACACCGCACGCGGTGGTCTGATCGACGAACAGGCGCTGGCCGACGCCTTGCGCAACGGCCATCTGGGCGGCGCCGCCACAGACGTGCTGAGCGTCGAGCCTCCCGTCAACGGCAATCCGCTGCTGGCCCACGATATTCCGCGCCTGATCGTCACCCCGCACAACGCCTGGGGCAGCCGCGAAGCGCGCCAGCGAATCGTTGGCCAAGTGACCGAAAACGCACTGGGATACTTCAGCGGTAAGGCGCTGCGGGTCGTCAGTTGATAAACTGCGGCACTTTTTTTCAAGGGAGCAGTTATGGATCCGCGCAGTGAAGTACTGCTTCGTCAGGCCGAGTTATTCCAGGGTTCGGTGTTGTTGGCCGGTTTGCCCGCCGACGACTTGCTAGGCCGTCTGCCCGACGCTCACGGCTGGTGCTGGCACGCCGGCGATCAAGCGGCGCTGGACGCCCGTTTCGCCGAGCGCAGCCATTTTGGCGTGAATGCGCCCGAGCGTGCGTTCGATACCGCCGTGGTGTTTCTGCCCAAGGCCAAGGACCTGACCGACTACATCCTCAACGCCCTCGCCTCGCGGCTGGCCGGCCGTGAGTTGTATCTGGTCGGCGAGAAAAAAAGCGGCATCGAAGGTGCCGCCAAACAACTCAACCCGTTCGGCAAGCCACGCAAGCTCGACAGCGCGCGCCACTGCCAGCTCTGGCTGGTCACCGTGGCCAATGCACCTGAAGCCAAACCGCTGGAAAGCCTGGCGCAGACCTACGAACTGCCACTGGCCGAAGGCCCGCTGAAGGTCATCAGCCTGCCGGGGGTGTTCAGCCATGGTCGCCTGGATCGAGGCAGCGCGCTGCTGCTGGAACATCTGGACAAACTGCCCAGCGGTCACTTGCTCGATTTCGGTTGCGGTGCAGGAGTCTTGGGCGCGGCGGTGAAACGTCGTTACCCACACAACCAGGTCACTTTGCTGGATGTGGATGCCTTTGCCGCCGCCAGCAGTCGCCTGACCCTGGCGGCCAATGGTCTGGAAGCCGAGGTGATTACCGGTGACGGAATCGATGCCGCGCCCATGGGGTTGAGTGCGATCCTGAGCAATCCGCCGTTCCATGTCGGGGTGCACACCGACTATTTCGCAACGGATAACTTGCTGCGAAAAGCGGCCAAACATCTGAAAAACGGTGGCGAACTTCGCTTGGTTGCGAATAGCTTCCTGAAGTATCAACCGCTGATCGAAGAGCATCTGGGTGTATGTGCGATCAAGGCCGAAGGACAGGGTTTCCGAATCTACCGGGCCAAACGCGGATAGTACTTCTTTTGAAAAAGAAGGCTTGCCGAATGGGTTTTGCAAAGGCAGAATCCGCTCCGTCCTAGGGGAGTAGTCTCCCACGAGCGCCACGCTCGTCCGGCATGCGTCAACATACTTGGTCAAAAGACCATGGCGCATGCGACCCAAGCATCCACATCAGATGGATCGCAGGGTTTGACAAGACCTATGACACGAACACCTTACCCGGGGCGGGAAGGCTGTACGTGTCATAGCCGTGTCGACCCGCCCCTTAGGAAAACCCCTGATGCTGGATTCACTACTCGTACCTACCGCAATCGTTGCCTTGGCCGAAATCGGCGACAAGACTCAACTGCTCGCGCTCATCCTCGCTGCCCGTTTCCGCAAGCCTTGGCCGATCATCGCCGGTATCGTCGCCGCGACCCTGGCCAACCACGCTGCAGCCGGTGCGATAGGCGCCTGGGTCGGCAGTTTCTTCTCGGATACGATGCTGCACTGGATCCTCGCCGCGAGCTTCGCCGCGACGGCCTTGTGGACCCTGGTGCCGGACAAGATGGATGACGACGAAGCCAGCACCGCCCGCAAGTTCGGGCCGTTCCTGACCACGCTGATCGCGTTCTTCCTGGCAGAAATCGGCGACAAGACGCAGATCGCGACCGTGATGCTGGCTGCGCAATATCCGGAGTTGTGGCTGGTGATCATCGGCACCACCCTCGGTATGTTGATTGCCAACGTACCGGTGGTTCTGGCGGGTAACTTTGCCGCGGACAAGTTGCCATTGACCCTGATCCGTCGACTGGCGGCGTCGGCGTTCTTCGTCCTGGCGATTGTCGCGGTGTACAAGGCGATGCAGAGCAGCGGGTGGGTTTGACGCGATAGCGTCGATAGACCGCGTTATCGTTCATCGTCGGAACGCCGCCCGGAGCAGGCTCGCTCCCACAGGGTTATCTGTTGAGCACAAAGTTTGTGTGCGACATCAATCACTGTGGGAGCGAGCCTGCTCGCGAAGAGGCCAGCAGCCTCACCACATGACTATCAAGACTTCTTGGCCTGCTCATACAAAGGCATGACCTTCGGAATCGCCGCCTGCAGCGCCGCAATACGACTCGACGACGCCGGGTGAGTGCTCATGAACTCCGGTGGCGCACCTTCCGAAACCTTGCTCATTTTATTCCACAGGGTGATCGCGGCATTCGGGTTGTAGCCGGCGCGGGCCGCCAGTTCCAGACCGATCAGGTCCGCTTCGTTTTCATTGGCGCGACTGTTGGGCAAGGTCATGCCGTAGTTGGCCACGGTATCAGCCAGGGCCATGGTGTCCTGCCCCAATCCCAACAAAGCACCGGCGCCCTGCTTGGCCATTTCGATGCCATAAGCCTTGGACATCGCTTCACGACCGTGCTCACGCAGGGCGTGGGCGATTTCATGGCCCATGATCGCGGCGATTTCATCGTCGGTCAGTTTCAGCTTGTCGATCAGGCCGGTGTAAAAGATGATTTTGCCGCCAGGGCCGCAGTTGGCGTTGAGCTCATCGCTCTTGATCAGGTTGACTTCCCACTTCCACTGAGCCGCGTCCGGACGAAACGTCGGCGCCTGGGCAATCAGCCGGTCGGCAATCGCCTGAACCCGCCGGGCTTCATTGCTGGTCTTGTCCAGCACACCTTTGCCGGACGCTTCGCCCACTGTCTTCTGATAGGACTGGGCGTACATCTGGTCGACCTCTTGCGAGGACAACATGCTGAACATGTACTGCTTGCGCTCAACGCCCACGGCACCGCCGCTGGTGGTATTGACCGACTGACAACCGGTGAGCAGCAGCGCTGCGCCCAGTGCACTGACAACCAAAATCTTGTTCATCAAAAAATTCCCTGAAAACATGCCGCGTATCCTAGGCGTGGAAATGTAACGATGCTAGATACAACGGACGTAAGACGCACAATTCGGACAAAGCTCTCATCGCCGTAGAAAAAATTCACATACGGCGAAAACCCGCAGCCGATTACATCGCGTATTGATTCAATTACGACATCCGGCACGTAAGAACAGTCCTTTCAACTGCCGCGCTCATACCCACCCAAGCAGATCGCCGAGATCGACCAGGTGGCCAATGAAGTGGCCGGCGGTGCGGATGAGTCGAGCGCGGCCAGTGCGGATTTGACCAGATTGGCCGAGCAGCAGCGGTTGATCAATCAGTTCAGGGTTTAAGAGCAAGATCAAAAGATCGGTCCGCGCTCCGGCGATCTTTTCGATAACAGCTCTCAACCCGGAGTGAGACACTCCGGACCATTGAGCTTCGGATCATTGACCATGTTGGCCAATACCCGCTCGCGCAACGCAGCGGGCTCACTGGCCAGCAATCCTTGCAAAACATGCAATGGCGTCTCGGGGTCCAGCCACGCAGCCTGCCCCGCCTCATCCAGAATCAACGGCCGCCGCTGGCTCGCCGCCGGCTGGGTAATCACGGCGGTACTCAGCCAAACCTGCTCTTGCACCGGATACGCCTCCCAGATCGCCGCAAAAAATAATGACGAGCCCTCTCCCGGCGTCAGCCAGTACGGGCGCTTGCGCGTCGTGCCGCGCCATTCGTAGAAACCATTGGCCGGCAACAGGCAGCGGCGCTCGCGCAAGGCCTGGCGAAACATTGGCTGTTCGGCCACGGTTTCGGCGCGGGCGTGGGCCGGGGTGCGGGACAGATCGGTCAGCCAGGGCGGCGTCAGGCCCCAGCGGGCACGGGCCAGCGTGCGCTGGCCGTCAGGCCCGGCCCGCAGCATCAACACCGAATCATTGGGGGAAATGTTCCACTGCGCCTGCTGGTCGGCGGGAAAACCGGGCAGCGCCGCGAAGGCGGGATTCCAGCGAAACAGGGCATAACGTCCACACATGGGGCAACACGGCTCTTGATCAAACGAACGCCAGCCTAACAGACCAGCGTGCCGGGAAAGCTCTCCGGTTCATCGCCGGACAGCGGCAGCGCGGCATTGTACGCGGTGATCAGCTCGCGGGCGTATGCAGCCTGATCGTTCTCGACCGACAGCCCGAGCAAGCCATAGATCGGCAACTCCCCGCTGCCCCCGAGCAAATCCCGGCCCACCAGATGCGCCTCGATACCCTCGCTGGCGAGCATGCCTTGCAGCAACTCGCCTTCCATCAGGTTCTCCGGATCATAGATGCGCTGCATACATGCCCCTCACTCGTTTTCACTGAACACTTCGAGATGCCATTCCTCTTCATGAACCTGCAGCACGAAGGTTATCGGCCGGCAGCACACCTGACAGTCTTCAATATACGTCTGATCCCCGCCGGACAGATCCACGGTGGTCTCGACTTCTTCACCACAATACGGACATTCATATTGCGCAGTTTCCAGCATCGCGGTCTCCCAGGTGACTTGTGCGTATAATCGCCGGTCTATTTGCAGGGCTATTTTTGTCTGGCTACTTTTTCAGACCGTGCCCCGCCGGTTTTCGATCAGAACCTTTACTTACCCTAGCCGTTTCCAACAAGAGAGCATGATGGGCGAATTCGATGCCATCCGACCTTACGACGACAGTGAAGTCCCGGCAGTGCTGGCACGGCTGCTCGGCGACAAGGCGTTTCTAGATATCCTCACCCACTTCCGCTTCCCGCGTTTCGCCGGCGCTTTAGGCTGGGCACTCAAACCTCTTATAGCCCATCGGTTGCGCCGTGAGTTTGCCGGCATTACCTCCGTGGCCACGTTACAGGACAAAGTCGAGGTTTACGTCGACCACACCATCGAGCGCGCCACCGACGGTGTCACTTATACCGGGGTGGAGCAATTCAAGTCCGGCAATGCCTACCTGTTTATCGCCAACCACCGCGATATCGTGATGGATCCGGCCTTCGTCAACTATGCCGTATACCACGCCGGCCTGCCGACCCCGCGCATCGCCATTGGCGACAACCTGTTGCAAAAGCCTTTCGTCAGCGACCTGATGCGCCTGAACAAGAGCTTCATCGTGCACCGTTCGATCAGCGGACGCCGGGAGAAAATGGCGGCCTATCAATTGCTGTCGGCGTACATCAACCATTCGATCCGCAACGATTGCGCCTCGATCTGGATTGCCCAGGCCGAGGGTCGCGCCAAGGACGGTGACGACCGTACCGAGTCGGCGATCCTCAAGATGTTCCACATGAGCCGCAAGGACGAGCCGTTCGGCGAGGTCATCCAGTCGCTGAACCTGACCCCGGTGTCGATCAGCTACGAATACGACCCGTGCGATCAGGCCAAAGCCCGCGAGCTTTACATCCGCGCCACCAGCGGCAGCTACACCAAGGTGCCCGGCGAGGACGACGTAAGCATCGCCAAGGGCATCACCGGCTACAAGGGTCGGGTGCATGTGAACTTTGCCGCACCGATCACCGAACGGTTCGAAGACACCAAGCAGTTGGCGGTCGAGATGGACAGGCAAATCCTCAGCGGCTATCGCTTGTTCCCGGTGCACTACCTGGCGTACGCACAGTGGAAAGACGCCGATACGCAGTTGCAGGTGCCAAAAGCCGCCGAAGTGTTCCCGGCCGAGGAATTGGCCAAGGCCCAGGAAGAATGGCAACGCCGCCTGGACGCCTGCCCTGAAGAGCATCGTCCGTTCCTGGTGCTGCAATATGCGACGCCGGTACGCAATCAGTACCGGGTGAAGGCCGGGTTGCCGCTGTAAGCGGTTTCGACTGGATACGAGAACGGCGCCTTCGGGCGCCGTTCTTTTTAGATCAAGATCTTTTACTTTGAAAAGGCTCAGACCTGAGTGCTGATCCAGGAAACCAGCAGCGCCATCCCCATGCAGGCAAAACCGAAGATGTAGAAAAACCGGTTCTTGCGCAAGGTCGCCCAGTCCAGCGTGGGCTCTACGTTGGGGCTGCTCTGGCGCTGTGACTGAAGGCTGGCCATCGCGCGCATTTCACGACGACGGGTGGCGTGCAGCAGCCAGCCGCCCGGGAAGGCAAAGAGCAAGGCCAGCAGATTGATCAATTTGGCGGGATGGGCGGTAAACAGCGTCATCAAGTGCAGCGACATCACAAACCTCAAGTCAAACAGGTGGCAGGTGCCGGACCGGCGACCGCGGCGCGAATTCTACCGAAAGCCTGCCCGCCTGCCCTCTGTTTCCGACAAATAACAAAGCAATTGATCAATGGCTGTCCTGCGTCACGGCTTCGTCATCTGTATCGGCGACCATGCGCGCCTCGAAACCGACACGGACTACGTCATGCTCCACGCCGAAAACCAGGATCGTCTTTACCTCATCACCCCCAGCGACGAACAGCAAGCCCTCGTCGGCAGCCTCGCTTTCAACGTTCAAGACCGCCATTGGCTGGTGTATTGCGCCCTGGGCGGGCATCAACATGCGGATTTGCCGGAGATGGATTTGCTGACGGGCGTGAGTGTGCTGGATTTTTACTCACAAGCGGCCTGACACCCCCGCCCCCCCTGTGGGAGCGAGCCTGCTCGCGATGGACTTGAAGACGCCGCGGGGTATCAGATTCCCCGCGTAATCGTTAACGACCATCGCAAGCAGGCTCGCTCCTACAGGGGCTCGCATTACTCGCCGAGAATCTGACCCACGGTCGGGTCCTTGAACAGGCGGGTCAATGCATCACTGAGCACATCGCTGACCAGCTTGGTGTTGGTTTCCTGGTTCGGCGCCATACCGAAGCGCTGGTCCAGGGACGAACCATAACGGCCGCTGTAGCGACGGTTGGCGTTCTGTACATCGGAGCGGAACGTGGCGCCGATGGTGGCTTCGGTCACGTACATGCCTTCCTTGGGCGACTGGTACTTCAACTCTGCCAGGGTCACGGTCAATTGCGGTGCATTCATGGCATTGTTCGTCGGGGTAAAGCCCAACAGACGCACGGCGGCTTCAGCCTGGGCTTGCAGCTTCGGCAAAATCTGCGCGCCCTGCACGGTGATCGCGCTGGTCTCCGGGTAAAGGCCACCACGGGTGCCCAGCGTCGGTGACGGACGACCGTCCACTACACGTACCACGACAGGCTGGCCATGGCCGACCGGGGCCAACTGGGCGGTCAGCTTGGGTTCCGGGTTCAGTTGTTGCGGGCTGTGGGCGCAGCCAACCAGGGTCAAGCTGGTCACAGTGATCAAACCGAACAACAGGCGTTGCAACATGCTCTTCTCTCCAGAATCAGGCACAAACAGGCCGGCAGTATAGCGGTGCGCCACTGCGGGGAACCAGCACCTCACAATGTTTGATGAAATCTCTGACACCCCCTGAGGGATGCGGTTCCTGTCACACAGGTGTCACCACTCATACACTTGCACGTAACGACCTGAAGGCAACCTTATCGGCAGTCATCCACACGGTACTTCACCATGCGCCATCTGATCTCTCTGTTCGCGCCACGCCCACTGCATCGCTGCTTCGCCCTGCTCGACCGCAATGGCCACTGCCAGGCCTTCAAGCAGTGCAGCCTCCAGCCCATGGGCGATGGCTGGGTTGAAATCGAAGAAGTCCGTCTGAACTGGCTGAATCAGCCGCTGCCGGCCGGCGCCCGCGTCGTTTCGCAACAGCAACAGCCACGCTCACGTGCGCAGCATCTGATGACGACCTGACCAAACACCTAATAAAAGTCATTAAACACGACCATTTCCCTGCGTTTCTTAGATACAATCTCCCCCCGATTATAAGGACGTCTCCTGATCGGGCCTCGCAGCATCGTCAATGCGCTTGTATTGACACCCCGCACCGCCCACAGAGAGCCGCCCACACAGATCGAGTGAAGCTGGCGCGCTTGCTGTTTTGTTGAGCAAAACCTCCACTTTTCGCGAATCTGCAGAGCTGTCATTACGCTCGGTCACTGAGCTGTCTGCCCGTTTTGCCTGCCTTGTATCCCATGGCGGCAAATTCATCCGGGCACGGTGCCAGGCTGGGACAGCCCTTTTTGAGGTTCACGTCTTCAAAAGAGCGTGAAAAAAACGGGTTTTCACAACTTCACAAGAGTGTGGCGAGCAAATGAATAGTTTTGCGTCTGAACATGCACCATTAGCGTCTACAACAGCCCAACGACACAGGACCGAGTATTCCTCGAACACCGGAGCCTGAAGCCTGTCCGCTACGGATTTGGTTGCACAAACGGATGTATCGACCATAAGTCGAATTGCCTCCCGCGCGCTGAAATGAGTTCATATGGCTCATAGGCCCGGCAGGTAGCGTCCGTCGAAGTTGCGATAAATTGCGAAGATTCGGACATGGCGACACTGCCAAGAGAACCAGGGGCATCACTGACACGCCCCGGAACGCCTGGCAGCCATGCCGACAATTTGGTGCTGCAGATTTTGGAGACGCGTTAAATGGCGCATAACGAAGCAGTCGACGTAGTACTGGTTGGGGCCGGCATCATGAGTGCCACCCTGGCGGTACTGCTCAAAGAGCTCGACCCCGCAATCAAGCTGGAAGTCGTCGAGCTGATGGATTCCGGTGCCGCGGAGAGTTCCAATCCGTGGAACAACGCCGGTACCGGCCACGCCGGGCTGTGTGAGCTCAACTACACGCCGCAGGCCGCCGATGGCACCGTCGACATCAAGAAAGCCGTGCACATCAACACCCAGTTCGAGGTGTCGAAGCAGTTCTGGTCGTATTTGACCAGGAAAGGCACGTTCGGCTCGTGCAAATCGTTTATCAGCCCGGTGCCACACCTGAGTTTCGTGCAAGGCGAAAGTGGCGTGTCCTTCCTCAAGGAACGCTTCAAGGTGCTGAGCAAGCACCACGCCTTCGCGGACATGGAATACACCGAAGACAAGGCCAAGATGGCCGAGTGGATGCCGCTGATGATGCCTGGCCGCGATCCTGGCGAAACCCTCGCCGCGACCCGCGTGATCAATGGCACCGACGTCAACTTCGGCGCCCTGACCAACCAGTTGCTCAAGCACCTGACCAGCGCACCCGATGCCCAGGTCAAGTACTGCAAGCGCGTGACCGGCCTCAAGCGCAGCAACGGTGGCTGGACCGTCAGCATCAAGGACGTCAACAGCGGCAACACCCGTGAAGTCGATGCCAAATTCGTCTTCCTCGGCGCGGGCGGCGCGGCACTGCCGCTGCTGCAAGCCTCTGGTATCGAAGAGAGCAAAGGCTTCGGCGGCTTCCCGATCAGCGGCCAGTGGCTGCGTTGCGACAACCCGGAAGTGGTCAAGCACCACCAGGCCAAGGTCTACAGCCAGGCTGCCGTGGGTTCGCCGCCAATGTCCGTGCCGCACCTGGACACCCGCGTGGTCGAAGGCAAGAAGTCCCTGCTGTTCGGACCATACGCCGGCTTCACCACCAAGTTCCTCAAGCACGGTTCCTTCATGGACCTGCCGATGTCGGTTCGTGCCGGCAACATCGGTCCGATGCTGTCCGTGGCGAAAAACAACATGGACCTGACCAAGTACCTGGTCAGCGAAGTGATGCAGTCGATGGAGCAGCGCCTGGAATCCCTGCGTCGCTTCTACCCGCAAGCGAAAGCCGAAGACTGGCGCCTGGAAGTGGCCGGCCAACGGGTGCAAATCATCAAGAAAGACCCGAAAAAAGGCGGCGTCCTGCAATTCGGTACCGAACTGGTCGCGGCCAAGGACGGTTCCCTGGCGGCACTGCTCGGCGCTTCGCCAGGTGCCTCGGTGACCGTTTCGATCATGCTTGAGCTGATCGAAAAATGCTTCCCGGGCAAAGCCAAGGGCGAATGGGCCACCAAACTGGCCGAAATCTTCCCGGCCCGGGAAAAGGTTCTGGAAACCGACGCTGCGCTGTATCGCAAGATCAATGCGCACAACAACGTCGCGCTGGAACTGGTTGAAGCCAGTAACGAGACCGAAAGCTACGCTTGATTCGGCCGCATGAAAAACGCCCCGTCCTCATTGAGGGCGGGGCGTTTTTTTGTGCCTTTAAAAGATCTTAACCGCGAGCCTTGTTGATCAGCTCGATGTACTCGGCGGCGTTGCGCTGATCCTTGATCAGGGCGACGAAGTCATTGCCGTGCTCATCCTTGCCATTCACGTCGTAACCCGCTTCGACGAAGAACGTCAGGAAACGCTCGAAATCGTCGATGCGCAGGCCACGGTAGGCCTTGACCAGTTTGTGCAGGGACGGAGAAGTCGCGTCGACCGGTTCGAAATCGAGGAACAACTTGATCTGCTCATCGCCGATCTCGTCACCAATCACTTGTTTTTTATCTTTACGCATTGCCGACTCCAGCTCGCAGACATTACACGGGGCGGGCAGTTTACCCCTGCGCAGGCACAAGGCTCAACGCGGACGAGTGCTACCGGTGTGCAGATCGGCCCAGACATGGCCATTGGCATAGCTGAGAAACTGACAATACACCGTGTCATTGCGCAGCAAATCGATCACCACGCGGTATTGAGCGAGCGGGTAATAGAGGGTCAGGGTTTTGCTCTTATCGTCGTAGACCGGCTTCTTCAGGCTTTTGCTTTCACCATCGAAGTTGACCAGCACCTGACTGATGGTGGCGCCCTTGTTCAGGGATTTACCCTTGAGACGAATCATTAAAGGCGACGTGACCGGAATCGGCTGTTGATTGGATTGACGCTGGGCACCGACCACCACCGAATAATCGGTGACTTGCATCAGTTGCTGCTGTTCGGGATCGGCATCGCGCAGAGTGAGATCGTCCGGCGGCAGAAATTGACTGTGCATGGGCGCAGGTGCGGCAGCCAAAGGCAGGCTGAGGGTCAGCAACAAGGCGGCGCAGCAGCGGATCGAACGGCTCATGACAAGCTCCGGAGGGCGGGGCCGGGCACTTTATCACGCCCCTGTAGGAGCGAGCTTGCTCCGGGCGGCGTTCCGACGATGAACTTGAAGGCGACGCATGCTTCCAGACAGCACGCGTTATCGTTCACGCCCATCGCGAGCAAGCTCGCTCCTACAGAAGGCATGTATCAATCGAACTGCGCGCGCATCCAGGCCTGATACTCGGCAACGCCGGGCTCGCCTTCGCGCGGCGCCCAGTGAGCCAGCTCACCTTCGCCGACCGGACGATAGGGACCGGCCTTGCACTCGAACATCAGGCTGTCGGCTTCCAGCACCACCAAACCATGGAACACACCGGTCGGCAGGTCCACGCCAACACAGTCGCCACCGGCCTGAAGCACAGTCTTGTTCAGCACCGTACCGGTCTCATCGAAGATCAACACGCCCAGCCGGCCCTTGAGGACCAACAGGGTTTCGGCCTTGTTGTCACCCAAATGCCGGTGAGGCGGGATATACGTGGACGGCTGCAACCCCACCGCCATGCGATGGCATGCGTCTTCCATCTGATGGAAGTTGTGATGCTGACGCCCACGAGGATTGGCCGCGGCTTTCCCGGCCAGCTCGGCGAACAAGGTCTGATCCAGAAAGCGAGGCGTATCCATGTCTTACATTCCTTTAACGGCGAAAATCCCGTTGGCGTTACGCCAGTAGCCTTTGTAGTCCATACCATAACCGAAGATGTAGCGATCGATGCACGGCAGACCGACGAAATCGGCCTTGAGGTCCGGACGGGCCTTGCGGTCGTGGTCTTTGTCGATCAGCACAGCGGTGTGCACTTTACGTGCGCCAGCGTGTTTGCAGAAGTCGATGATCGCGCCCAGGGTGTGACCTTCGTCGAGGATGTCGTCGATGATCAGCACATCACGGTCGATGAAGGACACTTCCGGCTTGGCTTTCCAGAACAGGTCACCGCCGCTGGTTTCGTTGCGATAGCGGGTGGCGTGCAGGTAGGACGCTTCCAGCGGGAAGTGCAGATAGGTCAGCAGCTTGCCGGAGAAAATCAGCCCGCCGTTCATCACGCAGAACACCACCGGATTGCTGTCCGCCAGTTGATCGTTGATTTGTGCACCGACGCGAGCGATGGCCGCCTCGACTTCAGCTTCGGTGTACAGGCAGTCAGCCTCTCGCATGATTTGACGGATATGCTCGAGATCAGCGGACATGGCGCTCTCCAGGGGGGTTGAGGGGAGGTACGGATTCGGAAAAGCGGGCAAAGGTACGCATCAAGCGAGGTCAGATCAAGCCTTTGTGGACTAACGTACTGTATGTCTATAGGACAACACCCTCGGATAGATTAATCTAGACCGGTTTTTTTGCCCGCCGCCGGAGCCTTTCCCCATGCCCATTCATGAGATCCGCCACCCGCTGATCCGTCATAAACTTGGCCTTATGCGCCGCGCAGACATCAGCACGAAGAATTTCCGTGAGCTCGCTCAGGAAGTCGGCGCCCTGCTGACCTATGAAGCTACCAAAGACCTGCCGCTGGAATCCTACGATATCGAAGGCTGGTGCGGCACCGTATCGGTCGAGAAAATCGCCGGCAAGAAAATCACCGTGGTGCCAATCCTGCGCGCCGGCATCGGCATGCTCGAAGGCGTACTCAGCCTGATCCCAGGCGCCAAAGTCAGCGCCGTCGGCGTGGCCCGTAACGAGGAAACCCTCGAAGCCCACACCTATCTGGAAAAACTGGTACCGGAAATCGACGAACGCCTGGCCATGATCATCGACCCGATGCTCGCCACCGGCGGCTCGATGGTAGCCACCATCGACCTGCTGAAAAAAGCCGGCTGCAAGGACATCCGCGCCATGGTGCTGGTCGCCGCGCCAGAAGGCATCGCCGCCGTAGAGAAAGCTCACCCGGACGTGATCATCTACACCGCTTCCATTGATCAAAAACTGAACGAACACGGCTACATCATCCCAGGGCTTGGCGATGCCGGTGACAAGATCTTCGGCACCAAGCAGAAGGACGCGTGAGCATGCAGCAAGAGTTCAACGATCCGCTCTGGCGCACGGTGCTATCCGGCGCACAGATGCTGTTCGTGGCCTTCGGTGCCCTGGTGTTGATGCCGCTGATCACCGGCCTTGACCCGAACGTGGCGCTGTTCACGGCCGGCCTGGGGACGATCCTGTTCCAGATCGTCACTGGGCGTCAGGTGCCGGTGTTCCTGGCATCGAGCTTTGCCTTCATCACCCCGATCATTCTCGCCAAGGGCCAGTTCGGCCTCGCCGCGACCATGGGCGGTGTGATGGCGGCGGGTTTCGTCTACACATTCCTCGGCCTCGCGGTGAAGATCAAAGGCACCGGTTTCATCGATCGCCTGCTGCCGCCGGTAGTGATCGGACCGGTGATCATCGCGATCGGCCTGGCCATGGCGCCGATTGCCGCCAACATGGCCATGGGCAAGGCCGGCGACGGCAGTGAATTGATTCATTACCAGACGGCGATGATGATCTCGATGCCCGCACTGCTGACCACGTTGATCGTCGCGGTTTTCGGCAAGGGCATCTTCCGTCTGGTACCGATCATCTCCGGCGTGCTGGTGGGCTTTGGCATGGCGTTCTACTTCGGCGTGGTCGATACCGCGAAGATTGCCGCGGCACCATGGTTCGCCATCCCGAACTTCACCGCGCCGGAATTCAACTGGCAGGCGATCCTGTTCATCGTTCCGGTAGCCCTGGCTCCGGCCATCGAACACATCGGCGGCGTGATTGCCGTGGGTAGCGTGACCGGTCGCGATTACCTGAAGAAACCTGGCCTGCACCGCACCCTGCTCGGCGACGGCATTGCCACCACGGCGGCCGGTCTGTTCGGTGGCCCGCCCAACACCACCTACGCCGAAGTGACCGGCGCAGTCATGCTGACCAAGAACTACAACCCGAAAATCATGACCTGGGCGGCGATCTTCGCCATCAGCCTGGCGTTCATCGGCAAGTTCGGCGCACTGCTGCAAAGCATTCCGGTACCGGTGATGGGCGGGATTCTCTGCCTGTTGTTCGGTTCGATCGCGGCGGTGGGGATGAACACGCTGATCCGCCACAAGATCGATCTGGCCGAGGCACGCAATCTGGTGATTGTTTCGGTGACCCTGGTGTTCGGGATCGGCGGCGTGCTGATCGGCACCGGCACCGGGCCGGACGATTTCGGCCTCAAGGGCATCGCGCTGTGCGCAGTGGTGGCGATTGGCTTGAACCTGATCCTGCCGGGCAATGACAGCTGGAAACACAAGAAGGCGCAGGAGCCGCTGATCTGATTGGATGAAGACCTGAGATCTTTGTTGCCAGTCAGATAGCATTCGCGGGCAAGCCCGCTCCTACAAGTTCTATGCAAAACCTGTAGGAGCCGGCTTGCCGGCGAAGCTTTTAAAGCACCAACGGCGCACGCTCGCACAACGCACTCAACGCCCGCGCCCAATGCGGGTCATCGTTGAGGCACGGCACCAGCACCAGGTCCTCCCCTCCCGCTGCGCGGAATTGCTCCTTGCCGCGATCACCGATCTCTTCCAGTGTCTCGATGCAATCGGCAACGAACGCCGGGCACATCACCAGAATCTTTTTCACGCCGCTTTTGGCCAACTCATCGAGACGCGCTTCGGTGTAGGGTTCGATCCATTTGGCCCGCCCCAGACGCGACTGGAACGACACCGACCACTTGCCGTCCGGCAGCCCCAAACGCTTGGCGACCTCTGCCGCCGTGCGCAGGCATTGGCCGCGATAACAGGTGGCGACCACCTCCGGCGGCGCCCCGGCGCAGCAATCACCGCCACCCTCGAAGCTGTGACCGGGGTTGAGCTTCTTCAGATGCCGTTCCGGCAGGCCGTGAAAGCTCATCAGCAAATGATCGAAATCCTGCTCCAGATAGGACCTGGTCGTGGCCACCAGTGCATCGAGGTATTCCGGTTGGTCGTAGAACGGTTGCAGCACCGACAGCTGTACGTCGAGGTTTTTCTCGCGTACCACGCGTTTGGCTTCCTCGATGACCGTGGTGGTGGTGCTGTCGGCGAACTGTGGATATAGCGGCGCCAGCGTGATTCGCTTGTGCCCCGCCCCAGCCATGCGAACCAGTGTCGATTCGATCGAAGGCTCGCCGTAACGCATGGCCAGTTCGACCGGGCCGTGGTGCCACTGGGCGGTCATGGCTTGTTGCAAACGACGGCTGAGCACCACCAGCGGCGAGCCTTCGTCCCACCAGATCGAGGCATAAGCATGGGCCGACTGCTCGGGCCGCTTGATCAGGATCAGCGAGACCAGCAAGCGTCGAACCGGCCATGGCAGGTCGATCACGTACGGGTCCATCAGAAATTGGTTGAGGTAGCTGCGCACATCCGCCACCGAGGTGGAGGCAGGTGAACCCAGGTTAACCAGAAGCAACGCGTGATCGGTCATGCAACGTCCTATTTCAAAGGCGACTGGACAGATCGTCCAGAGCCGCGCGCAAATCCATGAACTTAAAAGTGAAACCAGCCTGTAACAAACGCACCGGGGTGGCGCGCTGGCCGCCCAGCAACAGCAAGGACAACTCGCCCAGCCCCACCTTCAATGCAAAGGCCGGCATCGGCATGAACGCCGGGCGATGCAACACGTCGCCCAACGCCTTGGCAAACTCGCGGTTGCGCACCGGTTTGGGCGCGCACGCATTATAGGGACCGCTGGCCTCGTTGCGATGCAGAAGAAAATCAATCAGGGCGATTTGATCGTCGACATGAATCCACGGCATCCACTGCCGGCCGTTGCCGATCGGCCCTCCCAGACCCAGTTTGAACGGCAGTAACAGCCGCGACAAAAAGCCACCCTCCGCCGACAGCACCAACCCGGTACGGATGTGAATGACGCGAATGCCCATCGCTTCGGCCCGCTGCGCAGTCTCCTCCCAGGCGATGCATAACTGGCTGGCGAAGTCTTCACTGATCGGCCCCGAATCCTCGGTCAGTTCACGCTCGCCGCCGTCGCCATACCAGCCGACAGCCGAACCGGAAATCAGGACCCGGGGTTTCTGCTCGCGACTTTCGAGCCACGCCAGCAGGGTTTCGGTGAGCGTGATGCGACTGCTCCACAACAAGGCTTTTCGCTTGTGCGTCCAGGGTCGGTCGGCAATCGGCGCTCCGGCAAGATTGACGATCGCATCCACCGGCTCCTGCCCCAGATCCTCCAGCCGGGCAATTCCACGCACTTGGGCACCACATATTTTCGCGACTTTTTCAGGCTGACGACTCCAGACTGTCAGGCGATATCCCTGAGCCAACCAGTGCCGGCAAAGCTGACGTCCTATCAAACCAGTACCGCCGGTCAGCAATATGTGCATGACTTCTTCCTCGCGTGGCGTTTTACCCTGTCCATTAGTCTATTTTTATAAGCAGGGATCTTTGGTATCGAGCAGGCTCTATGTTTAACAATAGGCCAAGCTGTCAGAACAAGAACGCTAAAAGTTATACCAAAAAACAATATTGTACAGGTTTGAACCCCGGCGTAGTCTGTACAGAAAGGTAAACGAGGCACCTATGACTGTACCTATCGCAATCATTGGCACCGGCATTGCCGGACTCTCCGCCGCCCAGGCTCTGACTGACCTCGGGCATGTGGTTCAATTATTCGATAAAAGCCGCGGTAGTGGCGGGCGCATGTCGAGCAAGCGCAGCGATGCGGGGGCGCTGGACATGGGCGCGCAATATTTCACCGCCCGTGACCGGCGCTTTGTCACCGAAGTCCAGCGCTGGCAAGCCGAGGGTTGGGTCGCCGAGTGGACGCCGCAGCTGTACACCTATCATGGCGGCCAGCTTAACCTGTCGCCGGACGAGCAGACCCGCTGGGTCGGCACACCGCGTATGAGCGCCATCACCCGCGCCCTGATCGGTGAGCTTGAAGTGCATTTCGCCTGCCGTATCACCGAGGTCTATCGCGGTGAAGAGCACTGGCACCTGCAGGACGCCGAGGGCTTCACCCACGGACCGTTCAGCCACGTGGTCATCGCCACGCCGGCCCCACAGGCCACCGCTCTGCTGGCAACAGCGCCGAAACTCGCGGGTGCCGCCGCCGGGGTGAAAATGGACCCGACCTGGGCCATCGCCCTGGCCTTCGAAACGCCGCTGGAAACGCCCATGGAAGGCTGCTTCGTCCAGGACAGCCCACTCGACTGGCTGGCCCGCAACCGCAGCAAGCCCGGGCGCGACAACACCCTCGACACCTGGGTGCTACACGCCACCAGCGCCTGGAGTCGCCAGCACATTGACCTGCCCAAGGAAGCCGTGATCGAACAACTGCATGGCGCCTTCGCCGAACTGCTGCACGATTCCATGCCCGCACCGACCTTCAGCCTCGCCCACCGCTGGCTCTACGCCCGCCCCGCCAGCAGTCACGAATGGGGCACCCTGGCCGATGCCGATCTGGGGCTGTACGCCTGTGGCGACTGGTGCCTGTCCGGACGCGTCGAAGGGGCCTGGCTCAGCGGTCAGGAAGCCGCGCGCCGTTTGCATGCGCACCTGCAATGATCGTAGAAGCCGCCGAAGGCTCGGGCCGCGTTCGGACGATCTTTTGATCAGTCCTTCGACATAAAGATCACAGCCTTCGGCAACTCTTACAGGGGCATCGCACCACCAAAAAAAACCTATACAAAAAAATTGACTTGTACAACTTCGAATCTATGATGAAGTTATGTTGTACAGACCCGAATGTTTGTACAGGTTCAGATTCGAGGTGCTCCGATGCTCCACGCCCCCGCCAAACCGAAAATCGCCATCAGTGCCTGCCTGATGGGGCTCGACGTGCGCTACAACGGCGGGCACAAGGCATCGCGGCTGTGCAGCCGCACCCTCACTGATTACTTCGATTTCATCCCGGTCTGTCCGGAAGTGGCCATCGGCCTGGGCGTACCCCGCCAGCCGATTCGGCTGGTGGGCAGTGCAGATCACCCCGAAGCCGTGGGTACCCTCGATCACAACCTTAACGTGACACAACCGCTGGCCACCTACGGCCAGGACATGGCAGCGCAGCTGGGGGACATCTGCGGCTACATCTTCATGCAAAACTCCCCGTCCTGTGGCCTGGAGCCGGTCAAGGTCTACCACGCCAACGGCGCACGGATGGACGGTGGTGCTCGCGGGATCTACGCCCGGGCGTTCTGCCTGCGGCACCCGGACTTGCCGGTGGAGGAAGACGGCCGGCTCAACGATCCGGTGCTGCGGGAAAACTTCCTCACCCGGGTGTTCGCCTACAGCGCCTGGCAACAGCTACGCCAGGAGGGCATGACCCGGCGCGGTCTCACGGACTTTCACTCGCGCTACAAATACCTGTTGATGGCCCACAACCCGGTGCAATACAAAACCCTGGGCCACCTGCTGGGCAACATGGGCAAAACCGAACCACAGGAACTGGGCCCCCGCTATTTCAGCGAACTGATGACGGCGCTGAAAAAATGCGCCACCCGCCGCACTCACACTAACGTCCTGCAACACCTCAGTGGCTACCTGAAACAGGCCATCAGCGGCGAAGACAAGCAGGAAATGCACCACGTGATCACTCAGTACCGCCAGGGCATCGTGCCGCTGGTGGTACCGCTGACACTGCTCAAGCATCACTTTCGCCAGCACCCCGATCCGTACATCGCACGGCAGGTTTACCTGCAGCCGCACCCGGAAAACCTCAGCCTGCGAAACGCCATCTGATGAAAAAAGCACTCGACACCAGCGCCTGCATAGACCTCGGCGATGACTTTAAAAAGGCGCTGGACGAAGGTTGGCTGCCGATCCGAGAAGTGGCGCGGCAAACCGGGGTCAATGCCGTGACCTTGCGCGCCTGGGAGCGGCGCTACGGTCTGATCGTGCCGCTGCGCACGCCCAAGGGCCATCGATTGTTCTCGGCCGACCACGTACAACGCATCCAGACCATCCTCACCTGGCTCAACCGCGGCGTTGCCGTCAGCCAGGTCAAGCCATTGCTCGACACCCCGCAAGCCTTCAGCGAGACCGCCGACAACGATTGGCACATCCTGCTGCAAACATTGATGCAGGCGGTCAGCCGATTGCAGGAACGTGCCCTGGATGACAGCGTCAATCAGGCGATGGCGCTGTATCCGCCGCGAACCCTGTGCGAGCAATTGCTGATGCCCTTGCTGTCCGCTCTGGAGCAACGCTGGCAAGGCCAGTTCGGGGCACAGATGGAGCGGGGCTTTTTTTGTGCCTGGCTGCGCAGCAAGTTCGGTGCGCGCATCTACCACAACAATCGTCAGTTGCGCACTGCGCCGCTACTGCTGGTCAACCACTCGGACCTGCCCATGGAGCCGCACCTTTGGCTGACAGCCTGGCTGATCAGCAGCGCGGATTGCCCGGTGGAGGTCTTCGATTGGCCGCTGCCTGTCGGAGAACTGGCATTGGCGGTCGAACTTCTACAACCCCGCGGGGTTCTGCTCTACTCAAGCAAAGCCCAGAATCCGGCCCAGTTACTGAAACTTTTCAAAGGCATCAGTTGCCCAAAAATGATTGCCGGACCAACGGTATGCATCCACCACACCGAGTTGTCCGTCAGTACTGCCCAGATCGCTGATTTGTACCTGGCCGAAGACCCGTTGTCGGCACATCAGGCACTCGTTCAGCGCGGGCTGATTTAAATGGATCGAGTGGACACCCGCATGCAATTGATCTGGCTGCGCAGCGACTTGCGCCTGCATGACAACACCGCCCTCTCGGCTGCCGCGGCTCGCGGCCCGTGCGTGGCGGTGTTTCTGCTGAGCCCGGAACAATGGCTGGAACACGACGATGCGCCCTGCAAAGTGGACTTCTGGCTGCGTAACCTGCGCGAGTTGAGCCGCGAACTGGGTCAACTGAACATTCCCCTGCTGGTCCGCCTGGCACCTCGTTGGGATGACGCACCCCGCGCATTGCTGAACCTGTGCCGACAGTTGCAGATCGACGCTGTGTACCTCAACGAAGAGTACGGCATCCACGAATCCCGTCGCGATGCAGCCGTCACCCAGACGCTGAAGGCCGAAGGCATCGAAGTTCGCCGCTACCTCGATCAATTGCTGTTCAAGCCCGGGAGCGTGCTGACCCGCACCGGCACTTACTTTCAGGTCTTCAGCCAGTTCCGCAAAGTCTGCTACGAACGACTGCACCACTCGCTGCCCAGCCTGATCTGCGCGCCGCACAAACAAGCGCCGCTGAACATTGCCAGCGATGCGATCCCCGCGAGTGTCGACGGCTTCGCAACGCCCGATGAGAGCCTGCGCGACCTGTGGGCGGCGGGCGAAACCGAAGCCCGGCATCGCCTCGACAGCTTTAGCGATGTGCAGATCGAGCGCTATCGAAGCGAACGGGATTTCCCGGCGAAGCCCGGCACCAGTCAGCTCTCGGCCTATCTGGTCGCCGGGGTGATTTCTGTGCGCCAATGCCTGCACGCGGCCTTGAACAGCAATCAAGGTGAATTCGAAAGTGGCAAGACTGGCGCCGTCACCTGGATCAACGAACTGCTGTGGCGCGAGTTCTACAAACACATCCTGGTGGGCTACCCTCGGGTTTCCCGACACCGCGCGTTTCGTCCGCAAACCGAAGCATTGGCCTGGCGAAACGCCCCCGAAGAACTGGCCGCCTGGCAACAGGCGCGTACCGGTTTGCCGATTATCGACGCCGCCATGCGCCAACTGCTGGCAACCGGCTGGATGCACAACCGCCTGCGCATGGTGGTGGCGATGTTCCTGACCAAGAACCTGTTGATCGACTGGCGCGAAGGCGAACGCTTTTTCATGCGTCACCTGATCGATGGCGACCTGGCGGCGAACAACGGTGGCTGGCAGTGGAGTTCCTCCACCGGCACCGACTCGGCACCTTACTTCCGGATTTTCAACCCGCTGAGCCAGTCGGAAAAATTCGACCCCGAAGGCGTGTTCATCAAGCAATGGCTGCCGGAACTGGCCGGGCTGAATAAAAGAGAAGTGCACAACCCCGCCAATCTCGGCGGTCTTTTCGGTGTTGTGGATTACCCCTCACCGATCGTCGACCTGAGTGCTTCCCGTACACGTGCGTTGACGGCATTCAAAACCTGCCCTCGCGGCAATACGCCGCCGTTGGGTCATGAATTACCGCCACCGGGATGACTTCGATGCCGGGGCTTTGCTTTATGAACATTTACCCGTATTGGGCTGGGCAATTGCCTGGCTGAAAAGGAGATTGGGATGAGTCGGACACTCGCACGACGATACTGGCTGACGGGTGCAAGCAGCGGCATTGGTGCCGCCCTTGCCGAAGAAATCCTCAAAACCGGTGCGCACCTGGCCGTGAGTTCTCGCACGCCGGGACCGCTCAAAGTCTTGTCGCAACGTTATCCGGGACAAGTGCTGGTGGTCGCCGGAGACCTGACCAACAGCCAGACCGTCCGCGAGATCGGCGAGCAGATTGCCGAGGACTGGGGCTCGCTGGACACCGTGATACTCAATGCCGGCACCTGCGAGTACGTGGACGCCAAACAGTTCGACGCGTCGATAGTCGAGCATGTAGTGCGCACCAACCTGCTGGCCAGCTGCTATTGCATCGACGCCGCCCTGCCATTGCTGCGGGCCGGCACCGCACCGCACATGGTAGCCATGGCCAGTACGGTGACCTACCTGCCGCTGCCCATGGCAGAAGCCTGCGGCACTTCGAAGGCCGGGCTGCGTTATCTGTTCGAGTCCCTGCGCATCGACCTGGCCCCGGAAGGTATAGAGCTCACAGTGATCAGCCCCGGGTTTGTCGAAACGACGCTGACCACGAAAAATGACTTCTCCATGCCCTTGAGCTGGCCGGTGGAGAAAGCCGCACGGCACATCTTCGACAAACTCAAGGATCGCCCGCTGGAAATCGCTTTCCCGGCAGCGTTCATGGCCACCCTCTGGCCGCTCTCCCAACGGCCGGACCGAGAGAAACTGGAGATCGGCAAACCCATGGTGCGCAGCCAGCCGCCGATCAAGGATCAACCGTAAAAAGCGCCATCTTCGGCAGCGGTATCGCGGACGTTCCGATACTTGAGCGTCCGTCCGACCTTTCACACAGCACCCGGCGACTGCCTTACACTGCGCGCCATGAAAAACATCCCCCTTACGCAAATCGTGGAACCTGCGGTTACTTGCTCGACCTGCGCAGCCTGCTGCTGTCAGCTCGAAGTCATGCTGATCACCAATACGGGTGTGCCTGAACGGTTCATCGATACCGATGACTGGGGCGGGGAAGTCATGCTGCGCCTGGACGACGGCTGGTGTGCCGCACTGGATCGCAACACGATGATGTGCACCATCTACGAAAAACGCCCGCTGATCTGCCGGGAGTTCGAGATGGGCGCACCGGAGTGCATCGACGAACGCCAGGGGATTTCGACGGCGTATCGCTGAACAGGAAAACAACACAGCTCCTGTAGGAGCGAGCCTGCTCGCGATTGCGGATTATCAGCCAACTAAGCTGGCAACTGACACACCGTCATCGCGAGCAGGCTCGCTCCTACAGGGGGATGCCATTACAACGGCAACGTGTAATGCAGCGAGTAGCTTTCTACACCGTCGTTGGAACTGGCGAGCCCGGCGTTGGAATAGTGCGTCGCGCGGACCCCGACTTCGTGGCCGCCATTGAAGCGCAGGCCAAAACCGAACCGGTCTTCAAACTGGAAAGCACTGCCAAGGTTGTTGTCTTCGACTCGCGTATTGGAGAACGCCGCCACGCCAATGCCTGCTTCAACGTAGGGCTTGATGTTCTGGCCGGCAAATTCGTAAACGAACACCGGGGAGAACGACAGGCTGTTATTGCTGGACGTCTTGTCGCCTTCCCAGTAGGTGTAGGCGCCGCTCCAGTAACCGGTCACACGACCGACGTCACTCTGCCACCAGCTCTGGTCCCAATCGAACTGCATGCCCAGTCGATACGTCATGGTCGAATTGCTGGTCTGACCAACCGCGAACTCCACACCTGCCGCCTGCGCGGTAAAGGTGTGCCCCATTAATGCGGCCGCAATCGCGGCCAAACAGAATAGTCGCTTCATTAGAAACTTCCCTTTCCGAACAATTTCATTTGGTTTTTTTTGTTGCTCAACCCTGCAAAGCTATGGAAATCGGCGATTTATCAGAAGTTCACCCCAATTTTTCGTTTGATTCCTTTGGACTTTCTTACCTGTTGAAGCTTCGCACAATGCCAGCCGTATTCCACAGTATCGGCAAGATATTTCTGAAATGAACCGGGTCGGCGCTGGTCCAGAACTGCGCTTCACGGGCAGGCCCCTCGGCGAGCAGTTCGCCTTCGGCCAAAAGCCGCTGGAGTTGCCGCGCGACGGCGGCACCGGTATCGATCAGGCTGATGTCCTCGGGGATCATCTGCCGGAGCATCGGCTTGAGAAAAGGGTAATGGGTGCAGCCGAGAATCAGGGTGTCCGCGCCGGCGGCCAGCAGTGGTTCGACATACCCGGCCAACAGCTGACGCAGCTCGGAGCTGCGCAGATCGCCGTTTTCAATCAGTTCAACCAGCCCGGGGCACGGCTGGGTAATCACTTTCACATCCGTGGCGAAGCGGTCGAGCAATGCGGCGAACTTGGCGCTCTGCAAGGTGCCGGTGGTGGCCAGCACCCCCACCACGCCAGAGCGGGTTGCGGCGGCGGCCGGTTTGACTGCCGGCTCCATGCCGACAATGGGCCATTCGGGATAGTCACGGCGCAAGTCGGCGACGCCAGCCACCGTCGCCGTGTTGCAAGCCAGCACCAGGGCCTTGGCACCCTGCTGCTGAAAGAAGTCGGCCATCACGCTGCAACGCTGCCGGATAAATTCCGGGGTTTTCTCGCCATAGGGAATATTCCCGCAATCGGCGACGTACATCACCGTCTCGTTGGGCAACAAACGCTGGACCTCGGCCAGTACCGAGAGCCCGCCGACACCGGAGTCGAACACGCCAATCGGCGCTTCACGCATGTTTCGACCCACAGACACTGCAACCCGGATCGCGCTTGACCCGCAACTCACGGAAGCGCGTGCCCAAGGCATCGATCAACAGCAGGCGCCCCACCATCGGCTCGCCGAATCCGGCCAGCAACTTCAGTGCTTCGAGCGCTTGCAGACTGCCGACCAGCCCCACCAACGGACCGACCACGCCGGCCTCGCTACAGGTCAATTCGGCTTCGCTGCCGTGCCCGTATAAACAGTGGTAGCACGGACTCTCCGGTCGACGCGGATCGAACACCGACAGCTGCCCTTCGAGGCGAATCGCTGCGCCGCTGACCAGCGGTTTGCCGGCCGCCACACATGCGGCATTGACCGCTTCACGGGTGGAAAAATTGTCAGAGCAATCGAGGACCAGATCCACGCCTGCCACCACGGCAGCCAGGGAGTCTTCATCCAGTGCCGCGCGATGGGCGATCAGTTGAATTTCAGGATTGATCGCGCTCAGGCGCTTGAGCGCCGAATCGACCTTGGTCATGCCGACACTGTCGATGTCGTGAATGATCTGGCGTTGCAGGTTGGTCAGATCGACCGTGTCGAAGTCCGCCAGGTGCAACTCGCCAACGCCGGCCGCCGCCAGATACAGCGCCACTGGCGCGCCAAGGCCACCAAGACCGACGATCAATACGCGGCTTTCCTTGAGCCGCAACTGACCGTCAATATCGATGTGTTGCAGCAGAATCTGCCGGCTGTAACGCAGCAATTCCTGATCATTCAGCATGGCAGGCGCCCCAGACTGATGCGTTGGTGACCGCCCAGATCGGTGCGGCTGTGGACTTCTTCAAATCCGCGGGTCAGCAGCAAATCGCGGACCGCCCCGGCCTGATCATAGCCATGTTCGAGCATCAGCCAGCCGCCAGCATCGAGATGGTCCGGCGCCTGGGCGACGATCAGACGCAGATCGTCGAGCCCGTCGACACCGGCCACCAGGGCGCTGGCTGGTTCAAAGCGCACATCGCCCTCGACCAGATGCGGATCGGCCGCTGCGATGTAGGGCGGATTGCTGATGATCAGTTGAAAACGCAGACCTTCCAGGGCACTGAACCAATGGCTGCTCAGCACGGTGGCGTTGTTCAGGTGCAGGCGCTGGCGATTGCGTTCGGCCAAGGCCACGGCTTCCAGAACCCGGTCCACGGCAGTGACGCTCCAGGCCGGACGTTCACTGGCCAGGGCCAGGGCAATCGCGCCGCTGCCGGTGCCGAGGTCGAGCACTTTAGCCGGTGTGGCCGGCAACAGCTCCAACGCGGCTTCCACCAGCAATTCGGTGTCCGGGCGCGGGATCAATGTGTGCGGTGCCACTTCCAGATCCAGCTTCCAGAAACCCTGCTGGCCGAGGATATAGGCCACCGGCTCACCGTTGCGACGGCGCTGCAAATACTCGGCGAACGTCAGCGCCGCTTCGCTCGGTACGATGCGCTCCGGCCAGGTGTGCAGGAAACTGCGAGACTTGCCCAACGCCGCCGCCAGCAGCAATTCGGCATCCAGACGCGCCGTGGGCGAGTCGGGTAAATCGGCGGCGCGCAACAAACTGGCAATGATCGTCATTTACTCACCTATCGCTGCCAGTTGATCGGCCTGGTACTCGGCCAGCAACGGCTCGATCACCGCCTCCACACCGCCGGCGAGGATCTCGTCGAGGGAATACAGGGTCAGGTTGACGCGGTGGTCGGTGACCCGGCCCTGGGCAAAGTTGTAGGTGCGGATGCGCTCGGAGCGATCACCGGAACCGACCAGCAACTTGCGCTCACTGGCGATGGCGTTGGCCGCGGCGCAGGTCTGCTGATCGTTCAGCTTGGCCGACAACCAGGACATCGCCCGGGCGCGGTTCTTGTGCTGTGAACGTTCTTCCTGGCACTCGACCACGATGCCGGATGGCAAGTGGGTGATGCGGATAGCGGAATCGGTCTTGTTGACGTGCTGGCCACCGGCGCCGGAGGAGCGATAGGTATCGATGCGCAGGTCGGCCGGGTTGATCTCGATCGCTTCCTGCTCGTCCGGCTCGGGCAATACCGCCACGGTGCAGGCCGACGTGTGGATGCGGCCCTGGGATTCGGTCGCCGGAACCCGTTGCACGCGGTGCGCACCGGACTCGAATTTGAGCTTGCCGTAGACGTTGTCGCCCTCGACCCGGGCAATCACCTCTTTGTAGCCGCCGTGTTCACCCTCGTTTTCCGAGAGGATTTCCACACGCCAGCCACGGCGCTCGGCGTAGCGCGAATACATGCGGAACAGGTCGCCAGAGAAAATCGCTGCCTCGTCGCCGCCGGTGCCGGCACGGATTTCGAGAAACACGTTGCGCCCGTCGTTCGGGTCCTTGGGCAGCAGCATGCGCTGCAGGTCGGCTTCGAGCGTGACCAGGCGCTCCTTGGCCTCGCGAACTTCTTCCACGGCCATTTCACGCATGTCCGGGTCGCTGTCCTTGAGCAGTGCCTGGGCACCTTCGAGGTCATCCTGCACTTTCAGCAGTTCTTTATAGACGCCCACGATCGGTTCGACTTCCGCGTACTCCTTGGAATAGGTGCGGAACTTGTTCTGATCGGAAATGACCTCGCCGTCGCCCAGCAGGGCAGTCAATTCCTCGAAACGGTCCTGGAGGATATCCAGCTTATTGAGCAGTGACGCTTTCATTGCGGTTTTTTATCCGAAAAGCTATCCGATGAGCCCTCACCGAGGGCAAAGAGTTCCTGGGCCATCGCCAGCGCATCCAGGCGACCTTCGGCAGAGAGCTTTTTCAACTGCACGCTCGGTGCGTGCAACAGTTTGTTGGTCAGGCCGCGCGCCAACTGCACCAGCACTTCTTCGGCGCTGGTGCCGTTGGCCAACAGGCGCTGGGCCTTTTGCAGCTCTTCGTCGCGCAGGCGCTCGCTTTGTTGACGATAGGCCTTGAGTACGTCCACCGCCGCCAATTCACGCAGGCGGACCATGAAGTCTTCGGCGCCGACCGAGACCATCTCTTCGGCGGCCTGGGCTGCGCCCTGACGGCTCTTGAGGTTCTCGGCGACCACTTCGTGGAGATCGTCGACGCTGTAGAGGTAAACGTCGTCCAACTCGCCGACTTCTGGCTCGATGTCACGCGGAACGGCGATATCGACCATGAAGATCGGTTTGTGCTTGCGCAGTTTCAAGGCGCTTTCCACTGCACCCTTGCCCAGGATCGGCAATTGGCTGGCAGTGGAACTGATGACGATATCGCTGCGCACCAGCTCCGCCGGAATATCCGACAGCAACACCGCATGCGCACCGAACTGTTCGGCCAGGATACTGGCGCGCTCCAGGGTACGGTTGGCCACCACGATACGCTTTACACCCAGCTCATGCAGATGGCGGGCGACCAGGGTGATGGTCTCTCCGGCGCCAATCAGCAAGGCCTGGCTGCGTTGCAGGTCGCTGAAAATCTGCTTGGCCAGGCTCACCGCGGCAAACGCCACCGACACCGGGTTCTCGCCGATGGCTGTGTCGGTGCGCACCTGCTTGGCCGCATTGAACGTGGCCTGGAACAACCGCCCGAGCAACGGCCCGATGGTGCCGGCCTCGCGGGCCACGGCATAGGCCGACTTCATCTGGCCGAGAATCTGCGGTTCGCCCAACACCAGTGAATCGAGCCCGGAAGCGACCCGCATCATGTGACGAACTGCCGCATCATCTTCATGCACATAGGCGCTTTCGCGCAGCTCGTCATAACTCAAATGATGATATTCGGCCAGCCAGCGCAGCACGACGTCCGCCGACAGGTGATCCTGTTCTATATAGAGTTCACTGCGATTGCAGGTGGAGAGGATCGCAGCTTCGCGGCTGTCGGTGAGTCGGCAGAGCTGCTGCAAGGCCTCAACCAGCTGCTCAGGGGTAAAAGCCACGCGCTCGCGGACGTCTACTGAAGCAGTCTTGTGGTTAATACCGAGTGCAAGGAAGGCCATTCAAAGTCGCTGATGGTGACGTGAAGCCGGTAATTGTCCTACTTCGACGGAATCAGAACAACCACTCGATATCTATCGCGCCGGTAGACAACGTCGACGTTGCGAGCGATTCTCGTTTACACACAGTCAATGTGCACGCATCGATCCCTGTAGGAGCTGGCTTGCCAGCGAAAACGACAGGACAGACAACCAATCTGTCGACTGGACCATCGCCTTCGCTGGCAAGCCAGCTCCTACAGGGACCGTGTGCATGCGAAAATGGCGGGCCGGTTATGTTTGGCCGAACGCTTGTGTCATGATGATCCGACCGCAGGTTAGTCGTCCTCTTCCTATATGAATAGATCCTCCGCGTTGCTCCTCGCCTTTGTCTTCCTCAGCGGCTGCCAGGTTTTGGCACCCGTACCGTCGGACCATACGCCGCCGGTTGAAGACAGCACCCCGGCCCCTGAAAAGCCCAAGGTCTACAGCTCATTCAGCGAGGAAACCATCTTCAGCCTGTTGAGCGCCGAACTGGCAGGCCAGCGCAATCGTTACGACATTGCCCTGGACAACTATGTGACCCAGGCCATCAACACCCAGGATCCGGGCATTTCCGAGCGGGCATTCCGTATCGCCGAATATCTGGGCGCCGATCAGGCAGCCCTGGACACTGCGCTGATCTGGGCCAAAAACGCCCCCAACGACCTCGAAGCGCAACGCGCCGCCGCCGTGCAGCTGGCACGCGCCGGGCGTTATGACGACTCCATGGTCTATATGGAGAAAGTCCTGCAAGGCAAGGGCGACACGCATTTCGACTTCCTCGCGCTGTCCGCGGCCGACACCGACCAGGACACCCGCAACGGCTTGATGAAAAGCTTCGACCGTTTGTTGCAGCGTCATCCGGACAACAGCCAGCTGATTTTCGGCAAGGCGCTGCTGATGCAGCAGGATGGCGATACCAAAGGCGCGTTGAAGCTGCTGGAAAACAATCCGCCGGACGACGGCGAAATTGCCCCGATTCTGCTGCGCGCACGCCTGCTGCAAACCCTCAATCGCGGTGACGAGGCCTTGCCGCTGCTGCAAAAAAGCATCAAGAAATACCCGGACGACAAGCGCTTGCGCCTGACTTATGCGCGGATGCTGGTTGAGCAGAACCGTATGGACGACGCCAAGGCCGAGTTCTCGAGCCTGGTTCAGCAATACCCGGAGGACGACGAACTGCGTTACTCCCTGGCACTGGTCTGCCTGGAAGCCAAGGCCTGGAGTGAGGCCAAGGGTTACCTGGAAGACCTGATCGCCCGGGAAAGCCACGTCGACTCGGCGCACCTGAATCTCGGTCGCATTGCCGAAGAACAAAACGACCCGCAAGGCGCGCTGATCGAATACGCCAGGGTTGGCCCGGGCAGTGACTTCCTGCCGGCGCAATTGCGCCAGGCCGACATCCTGATGGACAACGGCAGGACCGCCGAAGCGCAAAGAAAGCTGGCGGCAGAGCGCGATGAGCAGCCCGATTATGCGATTCAGCTGTACCTGATCGAAGCCGAAACCTTGTCCGCCAACAACCAGGGCGACAAGGCCTGGAAAATTCTGCAACAAGCCTTGCAGCAATACCCGGACGATTTGAACCTGCTCTACACCCGGGCCATGCAGGCGGAAAAACGCAATGACCTGGCGCAGATGGAAAAAGACCTGCGCGCGATCATCAAGCGCGACCCGGACAATGCCATGGCATTGAACGCCCTCGGCTACACCTTGTCTGACCGCACCACACGCTACGCCGAAGCCAAGGCCCTGATCGAACAGGCGCACCAGATCAGTCCGGAAGACCCGGCGGTACTCGACAGCCTTGGCTGGGTGAATTACCGCATGGGCAATCTCGATGAAGCCGAGCGCCTGTTGCGTCAAGCCCTGGATCGCTTCCCCGATCAGGAAGTCGCCGCTCACCTGGGCGAAGTCCTGTGGGCCAACGGCAAACAGCGCGAAGCCAAACAGGTCTGGGGCAAGTTCCTCAAGGAACAACCCGACAGCCCGGCCCTGCGCGGCACCATCAAACGCCTGACCGGATCAGAGACTCTTTAAGATTATGTTTTTGCGCCATTTCATCGTTTTCAGTTTTATCGCCCTGCTCGCCGGTTGCGCGGGCCTGGGTCCCCGCGAATCAGTCGAGGGTCACGGCAACCCCGCCCAATGGCGAGAGCACAAACAGCAGCTTGCGGGCCTTGATGGCTGGCAGATCGACGGCAAGATCGGCATTCGCGCACCGAAAGATTCGGGCAGCGGCACGCTGTTCTGGTTGCAGCGTCAGGATTACTACGACATTCGCCTGTCCGGACCACTGGGCCGTGGCGCAGCTCGCCTGACCGGACGTCCGGGCAAGGTGTCGCTGGAAGTCGCCAATCAGGGACGGTACGACGCACCGAATCCGGAAGTGCTGCTCGAAGAACAGCTGGGCTGGAAATTGCCGGTGTCCAACCTGGCCTGGTGGGTGCGCGGGCTCCCGGCTCCGGACAGCAAAAGCCGTCTGACGCTGGACGGCGACAGTCGCTTGGCCAGTCTCGAACAGGACGGTTGGCAAGTCGAGTACACCGAATATACCCAACTGAACGGTTACTGGCTGCCCGAACGGATCAAACTGCATGGCACCGACCTGGATGTCACGCTGGTGATCAAGGCTTGGCAACCGCGCAAATTGGGGCAGTGAAATGCCAGACAATCGCCTGACACTGCCTTCGCCAGCCAAACTCAATTTGATGCTGCACATCCTGGGGCGCCGCGAAGACGGCTACCACGAACTGCAGACGATGTTTCAGTTTCTCGATTACAGCGACGAAATTACCTATGCCCTGCGCGATGACGGTGTCATCCGGCTGCACACCGAATTCCCGGGCGTCCCCCACGACAGCAATCTGATCGTCAAGGCCGCGAAAAAACTTCAGGAGCAATCCGCTTGCTCGCTGGGCGTCGATATCTGGATCGACAAGATCCTGCCCATGGGCGGTGGTATCGGTGGTGGCAGTTCGAATGCCGCAACGACTCTGCTCGGCCTCAATCACCTGTGGCAATTGGGCTGGGATGAAGATCGCCTGGCTGGCCTGGGGTTGACGCTCGGCGCCGATGTCCCGGTTTTCGTACGTGGCCACGCGGCTTTCGCCGAAGGCGTGGGGGAAAAACTGACCCCTGTCGACCCGGAAGAACCGTGGTATCTCGTGCTGGTGCCGCAAGTATCTGTAAGTACGGCAGAAATTTTTTCAGATCCGTTGTTGACACGTAACACTCCTCCCATTAAAGTGCGCCCCGTTCCCAAGGGAAACAGTCGAAATGACTGCTTGCCGGTGGTAACAAGGCGTTACCCAGAGGTACGTAACGCTTTGAATTTGCTAGGTAAATTTACCGAAGCAAAACTCACCGGAACTGGAAGTTGTGTGTTTGGGGGCTTCCCAAGCAAAGCTGAAGCTGATAAAGTCTCGGCCCTTCTGACAGAGACCCTTACAGGTTTTGTAGCAAAAGGAAGCAACGTTTCGATGTTGCATCGCAAGCTGCGAAGTCTGCTCTAAAGGAACCGATTACTGGGTAATCGTTGCAACAGATACAGGGGCGTCGCCAAGCGGTAAGGCAGCAGGTTTTGATCCTGCCATGCGTTGGTTCGAATCCAGCCGCCCCTGCCATTTTCCTATACTCATCCAGGTTACCCTCAGCCTTCAGGTACTGCGCGTGTCCAAGATGATGGTCTTTACGGGGAACGCTAACCCCGATCTGGCTCGGCGTGTCGTACGTCAGCTGCATATCCCTCTCGGTGACATCTCTGTCGGTAAATTCTCCGACGGCGAAATTACAGCCGAGATCAATGAAAACGTCCGCGGTAAAGACGTCTTCATTATTCAGCCGACTTGCGCTCCGACCAACGATAACCTGATGGAACTGGTTGTGATGGCTGATGCCTTCCGCCGCTCCTCGGCTACTCGTATCACTGCTGTTATTCCTTACTTTGGTTATGCCCGTCAGGATCGCCGTCCGCGTTCCGCACGTGTGGCTATCAGCGCGAAAGTCGTGGCTGACATGCTTACCGTAGTCGGCATCGACCGTGTTCTCACGGTTGATCTGCATGCTGACCAAATCCAGGGTTTCTTCGATATTCCGGTAGATAACATCTACGGCTCCCCGGTTCTGGTGGATGACATCGAAGATCAGCGCTTCGAAAACCTGATGATCGTGTCCCCGGACATTGGTGGCGTCGTGCGTGCACGTGCCGTTGCCAAATCCCTGGGCGTGGATCTCGGGATCATCGACAAACGCCGTGAGAAAGCCAATCACTCTGAAGTGATGCATATCATCGGTGATGTCGAAGGGCGTACCTGTATTCTGGTCGATGACATGGTCGATACCGCCGGCACTCTGTGCCATGCGGCCAAGGCCTTGAAAGAGCATGGCGCTGCCAAGGTTTTCGCCTACTGCACACACCCTGTGCTGTCCGGTCGGGCGATCGAAAACATCGAAAATTCCATGCTGGACGAACTGGTGGTGACTAACACCATTCCGTTGTCCGCTGCTGCACAAGCCTGCTCGCGTATCCGTCAACTGGATATCGCGCCGGTAGTTGCCGAGGCGGTTCGCCGCATCAGCAATGAAGAATCGATCAGCGCGATGTTCCGCTAAGGGCCCTGCCCTTCTCGAAATGTCTCGTTGACGAAAAGCGCCCCGCCCCGGCATTCCTGTCGGGGCGGGGCTTTTTTGCCCATATCGCCTTTAGCGCTGGTCGCAAACGCTGGGGCGAATGTGGTTATTTTGGAGATACAACATGAACGATTTTACCCTGAATGCTGAAGTGCGTTCCGACCTGGGGAAAGGTGCGAGCCGCCGCCTGCGTCGTCTCGCAAGCCTGGTTCCAGCTGTAGTTTACGGTGGCGAAAAAGCCCCTGAATCCATCAGCATGCTGGCCAAAGAAGTTGCCAAACTGCTCGAAAACGAAGCGGCTTACAGCCACATCATCGAGCTGAACGTTGGTGGCACCAAGCAGAACGTCGTGATCAAAGCCCTGCAGCGTCACCCGGCCAAAGGCCACGTGATGCACGCTGACTTCGTACGCGTAGTCGCTGGCCAGAAACTGACCGCTGTCGTTCCAGTGCACTTCATCAACGAAGAAGCACCGACCAAGAAAGGCGGCGAAATCTCGCACGTTGTTGCCGAGATCGAAGTTTCCTGCCTGCCGAAAGATCTGCCTGAGTTCATCGAAGTCGACCTGGCTAACGCTGAAATCGGTTCGATCATTCACCTGTCGGACCTCAAGGCGCCTAAAGGCGTTGAGTTCGTGGCCCTGGCACACGGCGATGACAAGGCTGTTGCCAACGTCCACGCTCCACGTGTTGCTCCAGAAGCTGCAGAAGGCGCTGCAGAGTAATTTTACTCTGTACGCCGGAGTGACCGGAAACATCGCGGACTAGAGCATAGCGAGAAAGCGGGCGAGAACGCGGAGTTTACATCATGGTAAATGAGCTATTTTCGTCCACTTTCGCCGCTCTCCCTGATTGCGGCGATGTTATCCACCACTCCAATGAAGGGCCCCTATCGTGACTGCCATCAAACTGATCGTTGGCCTGGGAAATCCAGGCGCTGAATACGAACAGACCCGGCATAACGCAGGGGCCCTTTTTGTTGAGCGCATCGCGAACGCACAAGGCGTCAACCTTGTGGCGGACCGCAAGTATTTCGGCCTGACCGGGCGCTATTCGCATCAGGGTCAGGATGTTCGTCTGCTGATTCCCACCACGTACATGAACCGTAGCGGCCAGGCCGTAGCAGCTCTGGCAGGTTTCTTCCGCATCACGCCTGAAGAAATCCTCGTGGCGCACGACGAACTCGACCTGCCACCCGGCGTCGCCAAGCTCAAACAGGGCGGCGGCCATGGCGGTCACAACGGGTTGCGCGACATCATCGCGCAACTGGGCAATCAGAATACCTTTCATCGCTTGCGGCTTGGCATTGGCCACCCGGGCGTTGCCAGTATGGTTTCAAACTTCGTCCTGAGTCGTGCGCCACGCGCCGAACAGGAAAAACTCGATGCCAGCATCGACTTTGCCCTCGGCGTGCTGCCGGATATCCTCGCCGGGGAATGGAACCGCGCGATGAAAACCCTGCACAGCCAGAAGGCCTGACTCTAACTCCTCGGGGAAACACCATGGGATTCAATTGCGGCATCGTCGGCCTGCCTAACGTCGGCAAGTCCACCCTGTTCAACGCCCTGACCAAGTCCGGGATCGCGGCCGAGAACTTCCCCTTCTGCACCATCGAGCCTAACAGCGGTATCGTGCCGATGCCGGATCCGCGCCTGGATGCCCTGGCTGCCATCGTCAATCCAAAACGCATCCTGCCGACCACCATGGAATTCGTCGACATCGCAGGCCTGGTTGCCGGCGCGTCGAAAGGTGAAGGCCTGGGCAACAAGTTTTTGGCCAACATCCGTGAAACCGATGCCATCGCCCACGTGGTCCGCTGCTTCGAAGACGAAAACGTGATTCACGTCTCCAACAGCGTCGACCCGAAACGCGACATCGAGATCATCGACCTGGAACTGATCTTCGCCGACCTCGACAGCTGCGAAAAGCAACTGCAGAAAGTCGCGCGTAACGCCAAAGGCGGTGACAAGGACGCCGTAGTCCAGAAAGGCCTGCTGGAGCAACTGATCGCCCACTTCACCGAAGGCAAGCCAGCGCGCAGCCTGATGAAGAACATGGGTGCCGACGAAAAAGCGGTGATCAAGGGCTTCCATCTGCTGACCACCAAGCCGGTCATGTACATCGCCAACGTCGCTGAAGACGGTTTCGAGAACAACCCGCACCTGGACGTTGTACGCGCCATCGCCGAAGAAGAAGGCGCCGTGGTCGTACCGGTGTGCAACAAGATCGAAGCGGAAATCGCCGAGCTCGATGACGGCGAAGAAAAAGACATGTTCCTCGAAGCCCTGGGCCTCGAAGAGCCTGGCCTGAACCGCGTGATCCGCGCCGGCTATGAAATGCTGCACCTGCAGACCTACTTCACCGCCGGTGTCGAAGAAGTCCGCGCCTGGACCGTCCGCGTCGGAGCCACCGCACCGCAAGCCGCTGGCGTGATCCACACCGACTTCGAAAAAGGCTTCATCCGCGCCGAAGTGATCGCCTACAACGACTTCATCCAGTACAAGGGCGAAGCCGGTACCAAGGAAGCCGGTAAATGGCGCCTGGAAGGCAAGGATTACATCGTCAAAGACGGCGACGTGATGCACTTCCGCTTCAACGTGTAAGCCACACCGCCCAAGAAAAAGCCGCGTTTGATACGCGGCTTTTTTGTGCCTGAAACAACCATCCGCCACACCACCGATCTACTGTAGGAGCGAGCTTGCTCGCGATGGTCTATCAGACAATCACGCGCTGACTGACACACCATCGCGAGCAAGCTCGCTCCTACAGAGGATTTGCCGGATCAGGCTTTTTTGGTACGCGGCAGGAAGATCGCCAACACCCCAAACAACGGCAGGAACGAACACAGGTAGTACACGTATTCGATACCCTGTATGTCCGCCAGATGCCCCAGTAACGCCGCGCCAATCCCGCCGAAACCGAACATCAGGCTGCGGATTCCACGACACTTGGACACTCAATCCACGATCATCTGGACAGTCATTCCACGCTCACTTGGACACCTGATCCACATCCACTTGGACAGGCAGTCGGAGCGCAGCGACGCAGGTTTGCATAG
>NZ_JAHBDJ010000032.1:0-62574 GCF_019956375.1 Pseudomonas sp. GL-R-19
GCTTTCAAAGTTTCCCTTGTAACTTCAACCACTTGCGCTTCAGATCTCTCATCAGCGGGAGGCGAATTCTACAGCGTTACACGCTGCTGTCAACACCTCTTTTTCAACTTCCTTTTGGCTTCGATGAACTGAAGCAACCTGCTGCCGAAAACTGCGTAACTCATTGTTTACCAAGGAGTTTTCCGTTTCGACTGCGCCGGAAGTGGGGCGAATTATAGGCCTCCAGAATCTGCCGTCAAGCGCCGATTCTGGTTTTCTACCGATATGTACAAAAACACTGCATATATATAGACGCGCCCGCGGGGAATGCGCAGTATATTGCCCAACACAAAAAGAAATACCCTTGATTCCTACATTTCGGACGATGCCACGTAATGAATGATCAGCCTCGCAGCCTGGCCTCTACCCTGTTCTCGGTTGGGCTGCTGCTCATAGCCATGGCATCGATCCAGTCCGGAGCCTCCCTGGCCAAAAGCATGTTCTCCGTTGTTGGCCCTCAGGGGACGACAACATTACGACTGATTTTTGCCAGCGTGATCATGATGCTGATACTGCGTCCATGGCGGGCAAAACTCACCGCAAGATCCCTGCGCACCGTCATCGTCTACGGGATGGCGCTGGGCGGCATGAACTTCCTCTTCTATATGTCGTTGCAAACCGTCCCGCTGGGCATCGCGGTGGCGCTTGAATTCACCGGCCCACTGGCCGTGGCAATCTACGCCTCGCGTCGCGCTATCGACTTTTTGTGGATCGCCCTGGCTGCCGTCGGCTTGCTGTTACTGATACCAACGGGAGAAGCGACCGCAGGAATCGATCTGGTAGGCGCCGGTTATGCCTTGGGTGCAGGGGTCTGCTGGGCACTGTACATTCTGTTTGGCCAAAAGGCCGGGGCCGATAATGGTGTGCAAACCGCCGCACTGGGTGTAATGATCGCCGCGCTCTTTGTAGCCCCTATCGGTATTGTCCATGCCGGCTCCGCATTGCTGACCCCGTCACTGATCCCTGTGGCGCTTGGCGTCGCCGTCTTGTCCACTGCCCTCCCCTACACCCTGGAGATGGTCGCTCTGACCCGCATGCCGGCCAGAACCTTCGGCACATTGATGAGCATTGAGCCTGCCTTCGGTGCGTTATCGGGCTTGCTGTTCCTGCATGAATACCTCTCACTGTCGCAGTGGATGGCAATCCTGTGCATCATCCTGGCCTCCGTCGGTGCAACCATGACCATGAGCACTGCCGCCAGGCCAGCAGTAGCGGCAGATTGAGAGCGGATATGACACGGGTCTGGTATTTGCCGCTCAACTAGGCCATGTTTAGCCCCGCAACCCAAGGTCATGCCATGGACAAATCCAGATAGGGACATCGGTACGCGTCAAGCGAAAGCGAATACAGCCAGACCCGGGCACAAGATCCGGGGACGCTATAAGGACAGTAATGAAACGATTTTTGCTACTGGTCGCCGTACTTGCAATTGCAGGCTGCGCAGCGACCTCGGAAACACAGATCAAGCACGGCAAGAAAGGGCTGCACATCAACTGTTCCGGATTGTCTTCATCCTGGGACAAGTGCTACGCCAGCGCCGCCAACTCCTGCGCACCCAAGGGCTACAAGGTCATCGCCAAGTCGGGAGATGCCGTGGAAGAGCCTGGCGATTATCCGTTTGGCCTCAATCCTGCTGGCTATACCAGCCGCAGCATGATCGTCATCTGCAAATAGGCAGGGTCGTCGCGTCAGGTTCTCGGACTTGCGATCTGACGGCCGATTTCCTCGTAGCTGGACTTCAGCACTGTGCGCTGGATATCCGGGCTAGCCAGCATGCGCGCCACGACCAGCGCGCCAATACATTGCGACAGAATCGCCCACGCCAGGCTGTCGCTTTGCAAAACACCCGCCCAACTTTCCTGAAGCCGACAAATCCAGTGCTCTGCCTGTTGGCGGACAGTCAGGTCGGAACGGGCAATTTCCGCCCCCAAGGCCGGTAGCGCACAACCGGTTTCCGGACTCTCGACGTGAGACATGCTCAGGTACTGTTTCAAGCAGCGCTCAAGCTTGTCACGATCCTGCCCGTCCCCCAGTCGCGCCAGACTTTGACCCAACTCACGTTCAACAATGGTTGCGAACAACTCGTCTTTCGACGAGAAGTGGCTATAGAAGGCGCCGCCACTCAAGCCAATCGCTTTCATCAGGCCGTCCACGCCCACCGTTGAAAATCCGGACTTCTTGGCCGACACCGCACTGCTTTCCAGCAGCCTTTGCCTGGTTTCCAGCTTGTGACTGGCCGAATAACGCATTGCCCTTCCCCTTGAATTGCTCACCTTGACGTCTGTCGAATCATAGCATAACGTTCGTTTAGTTAACGATCGTTTACCAAAAGGGATCTACCCATGAATAACAAGAAGGTCGTACTGGTCGTCGGTGCAGGTGATGCCACGGGCGGCGCCATTGCCAAGCGTTTTGCCCGGGAGGGTTTTGTCGCCTGCGTCACCCGCCGCAGTGCGGACAAACTCCAGCCACTGGTGGATGCCATCAAGGCCGATGGTGGCGAGGCCCACGGTTTTGCCTGCGATGCACGCAAGGAGGAAGACGTGATCGCGCTGGTCGAGCGGATCGAAAGCGAGATCGGTCCCATCGAGGCATTTGTCTTCAACATCGGCGCCAACGTGCCGTGCAGCATTCTCGAAGAAACCGCCCGCAAGTATTTCAAGATCTGGGAAATGGCCTGTTTTTCCGGTTTTCTCAATGCACGTGAAGTGGCCAAACGCATGGCCAAGCGCCAGCGGGGAACGATTCTGTTCACCGGTGCTACCGCCGGCCTGCGCGGTGCCGCCGGCTTTGCCGCATTTGCCGGTGCCAAGCACGGCATTCGTGCACTGGCGCAAAGCATGGCCCGAGAGCTCGGCCCGATGAACATTCACGTTGCCCATGTCGTCGTCGACGGCGCCATCGATACCGATTTCATCCGCGACAGCTTCCCCGAGAAATACGCGACCAAGGGTCAGGACGGCATCCTCAACCCCGAACACATTGCCGAGAATTACTGGTACCTGCACAGCCAGCCCCGCGACGCCTGGACTTTCGAACTGGACCTTCGCCCCTGGAGCGAACGCTGGTAATTCCCCCAAAAAAACAACAAGACGAGCGCCTTGACCATGAGCAAAACCGTGGAGTTCTACTTCGACCTCGGCAGCCCCGCCACCTATCTGGCCTATACCCAGCTACCGAAAATTTGCGCACAGACTGATACCCGGTTGATCTACATTCCGTTCTTGCTGGGCGGAGTGTTCAAAGCCACCGGCAACGCCTCTCCGGTGACTATCCCGGCCAAGGGCCGCTACATGTTTCAGGATCTGGACCGCTACGCCAAACGCTACGGCGTGCCCCTGAAATTCAATCCGCACTTCCCGATCAACACCTTGATGCTCATGCGCGCCGTGACAGGCATGCAACTGCGCCACCCTGAACGCTTTGCCGCCTTCATCGACTGCCTGTTCAACGCCATTTGGGTCGACGGTCGCAGCCTGGATGAACCGGCAACCGTCGCGGCAGTATTGAGCGAAAACGGATTCGATCCACAAGAGGTGCTGGCCCTGAGCACCGATGAGGAAGTCAAAGCCCTGCTCAAGGACAACACCGAAAAAGCCGTGCAGCGAGGAGTGTTCGGTGCGCCAAGCATGTTCGTCGATGACCAACTGTACTTCGGCCAGGATCGACTGGACTTCGTACTCGAGGCCCTGAGTTAAACCTCGACCACCAACCGCCCCTTTGCCGCTCCTGACAAGAGCAGTACATGGGCGGCTTCTGCCGATTCCAGCGTGAACGAGTGCGGGTCAAGCAATGGCGCGATCTTGCCAGCTTCAATCAACTGCGCCGCCTCGTGCAGAATCTCGCCGTGATGCTCACGCCCCTTGCCGGTCAGGAGCGGCAGTAAAGTGAAGACACCGGAGTAAGTCGCCCCGCGAAAGGAAAGCGGTGCCAGGCTGTGCTGCCCCCACCCCAGGCAACTGAGCACATGACCGTGATACATCCGTGCCGCCTTGAATGACGCATCCAGCGTTTCACCCCCCACTGTGTCATAGACAATGTCGAAGCCCTCACCGGCCGTATGCTCGGCCACATAGTCTTCAACCGAAGACTTGCGGTAATCGATAAACGTCGCGCCGAACCCTTCGATAATCGACTGCTGCCCGGCAGAGCCCGTGGCAAAAACTTCTGCGCCAAAAGCGCGGGCGATTTGCACCGCGACATGGCCAACGCCACCGGCGCCACCATGGATCAATACCTTCTGCCCGGGCCGAACGCGAGCCCGGTCGACCAGACCTTCCCAAGCGGTGATCAGCACCAGCGGCAAACCGGCAGCCTCACGCATGCTCAAGTTGTGTGGTTTGCGAGCCAACAGTCGCGCGTCGACCACCGCGTACTCGGCCAATGAACCTTGAATACCACCGATACCGGTGGCCATGGCATATACGTCATCTCCCGGCAGCCAGCCACTGACGCCCTCCCCCAACGCCTCTACAGTCCCGGCCAGATCCATCCCCACTATCGCCGGTAATGGTTGAGCCGCATGGGTCGCCTGCCCGGAGCGGATTTTGCCGTCCAGCGGATTGACACCGCTGGCCTTGATCCTGACCAGTACCTGTCCCGTCTGCGGCACGGGCCGTGCAATGGAAACCAAACGTAACGGCGCATTGGCCGAGTCGACCATCAAAGCGCGCATATTCAGTGAGTCAGTCATTTCGCCATGTCCCATCAGTAGTGAATGCAAGCCCGATTTTGTCTTGCTCAACTCATGCCGATAAGACGCCATATCGCTATAGTGATCATGCCGATACAGCATCAATGAGCAATCCCGTGGACAAACTCAATGCAATGGCGATTTTCGTGCGGGTGGTCGAACGGGGCAGTTTTTCCGCCGTTGCCCGGGAGTTGCAGACCAGCCAGCCGACCATCAGCAAAATATTGCAAACACTGGAAACCCGATTGGGCGGAAAGCTGATTGCCCGCAGCACCCGCAAGCTATCCCTGACGGACGAAGGTCAGCGCTATTACAACGAATGCCGGACCATCCTCGCCGCCGTGGATGCGGCAGAACATAGCTTCCAGTCCGGTCGGGAAAAGGTCGCCGGACCTCTGAAAATCGGCTCGTCGGTGAGTTTCGGACGCCTGCAGATCGCACCCCGGTTGCCGGACTTTCTCAAACACTACCCTGACGTACAGATAGACCTGCAACTGAGCGATCAAAACCTGGATCTGGTCGGCGAAGGGCTGGACGTCACATTCCGGATCGGTGCCCTGAACGACAGCGGCCTGATCGCTCGCCATGTCGGCAGTACCCACCGTGTGACCGTCGCATCACCTGACTACCTCAGGCAAAACGGCCAACCGCAAACACCACAGGAACTGGGCAGGCACAACTGCCTGATGTTCAACCTGCTGAGCAGTCAAAACCTGTGGGTGTACACAAAAGACGCCCAACGCCACGAAGTGCGGATCAAGGGCAATGCGCAGAGCAACAATTCCGAGGCGATCCGCGAAATGGTGCTGGGGGGATTGGGGATTGCACTGTCACCGGTGTGGCTATTCAGCGAAGACCTGAGCGCCGGCCGGGTGAGCGCGATTTTGCAGGACTACAGTACGTTGTCGCTGCCAATTTATGCCGTATCCCTGGCGAATCGTCGCCAATCCGCCAGGGTCAAAGCCTTTGTCGACTATATGGCTCAGGCGCTGGATAAAGCGCCTGAGCTGCACAGGAACCAATAGCTGCGCACAAAGAAATAGCTACACAGGAACCAAAGCTGCACCCGATCAGATAGCCGCAGTGCGAGTGTTCAGCCACTCAAGTGCAGCACCCCCAACCAACGGACTCAGACGCTCACGCACTTCGGCGTGGTAGGCGTTGAACCACTGTTTTTCCTCGTCCGACAGCAACGATGTTTCCAGGCAACGTGTGTCGATCGGGCACAGGGTCAGCGTTTCAAACTTCAGGAACTCGCCGAATTCGCTCTTGCCTGCCTCACGGTTCATCGCCAGGTTTTCGATCCGCACACCCCAACGACCCGGACGATAGGTGCCCGGCTCAATGGAGGTGATCATGCCGGGTTGCATCGCGGTTTGCGGTGCAGGTGCGGCCTGATAGGCGATGACTTGCGGACCTTCGTGGACGTTCAGGAAGTAGCCGACGCCATGACCGGTGCCGTGACCGTAATCGACACTTTCCGCCCAGATGGGCGCGCGGGCGATGGCATCGAGCAGCGGCGACAGAATGCCTTTGGGGAACTGCGCGCGGGACAAGGCAATCACCCCCTTGAGTACGCGGGTGCAATCGCGTTTTTGCTCATCGGTCGGTGTGCCCACCGCCACCATCCGCGTGATGTCGGTAGTGCCGCCCAGGTACTGGCCACCGGAGTCGATCAGCAGCAGGCCGTCCCCTTCGATCACCGCGTGTTCTTCTTCGGTGGCGTGGTAGTGCGGCATCGCGCCATTGGCGTTGAACGCGGCGATGGTGTTGAAACTCAGCGACACATAATCCGGACGGCGCTCACGGGCGGCGGTAAGTTTTTCGTCGATGGTCAGTTCGGTGATGCGCTCGCGCCCCAGCGCCGAGTCCAGCCAGGCGAAGAATTCGCACAGCGCTGCGCCGTCCTGCTCCATGGCCTGACGGATGTGTTCGGCATCGGCCAGGCTTTTTTGCGATTTGGCCAGGGTAGTCGGGTTCAGGCCTTCGATCAGCTTCACCCCGCTGTCGAGGTTGTCCAGCAACCCCGCCGTGACCCGCGCCGGGTCGACTTGCAGGCTCGCACCGCTCGGCACGGCACGCAGAGCGGCGGCGACCTCGCTGTAATCGCGCAAGGTCACGCCGTCCTGTTCGAGGATGGCGCGCAGTTCGCTGCTGACTTTGCTCAAGGCAACGAACAGCGTGGCCTGTTGCTGATTGATCAAGGCGAAGGAAACAAACACCGGGTTGAACGACACGTCGCCGCCACGCAGGTTGAACAGCCAGGCGATGTCATCCAGGGTGGCGATGAAATGCCAGTCGGCACCCCGCGCCTGAAGGGTTTCACGCAGTTTGGCGAGTTTTTCGCCACGGCTGACGGTCGCCTGTGGTGGCAAGTGCTGATAGATCGGCTCGTTCGGCAGGCCTGGGCGGTCGTTCCAGACTCCGCTCAGCAGGTCGATGTCGGTGCGCAGACGGGCGCCACGTTCTTCAAGCTTGCTGCCCAGGGTCCGTGCCGAAGCCACGGCCATGACCGCGCCATCGACCGCGACAACGCCACCCTCGGGGGTTTGCTCGGCCAGCCATTCCAGCGGTCCGGGTTGACCCGGTTGCAGCTTGACCAGATCAATGCCGCTGCCCTTGAGCTCCTTGGTCGCCTGCTCCCAGTAACGGCTGTCGGCCCAGACGCCGGCAAAATCCGGGGTCACGATCAGGGTGCCGACCGAACCATGGAAACCCGACAGCCACTGGCGCCCTTGCCAATAGCCCGGCAGGTATTCGGACAAGTGCGGGTCGGCCGACGGCACCAGCAAGGCGTGAATGCCCTCCCGGCTCATCAATTCGCGGGTTTGCGCCAGGCGCTGAGGCACCGATCCATTGATCGAAAGCTGCGTATTCATCGAGTCTCCTGCTAACCACTTCATCATTATTGTTGGGTGCCGATCAGCGCCGGCGCTTCGTCGCCTTATTGCCAGAATGCCGGAGCACTGGCGCAGGCTGCCTTGATCAGTTGAACCGCCTGGTCGATGTCCTGCTCGGTGGTGAAGCGCCCGAGGCTCAAGCGGATGGTGCGACTGGCCGAGCGGGCATCATGCCCCAGGGCCAGCAGTACATGAGATGGGGTATTGCTCGCGGAATTGCAGGCCGAGGTCGCGGAAAACGCGATCGAGGCCAGCAACGCTGCCGAGTTGAACTCACCTTCGTCGAAGGTCAGGCTCAGCGTATGGGGGATGCGCCGGGTCGGGCTGCCATTGAGCCGCACACCGGGAATGCTCAATAACTGGTCGAGCAAGCGTTCACGCAAACGCACGATGACTGCTTTCTCTTCATCGAAGGACGCTGCCGCCAGGGCGAAAGCCAAGCCCATGGCCACGATCTGATGGGTTGCCAGAGTGCCGGAACGCAAACCGCCCTCATGCCCGCCGCCATGGATCTGCGCCTGCAAACGCTGTTGTGCGCGCGGACCGACGTACAACGCACCAATGCCTTTGGGCCCATAGAGCTTGTGCGCGGAAAACGACATCAGGTCCACCGGCCACTGCCCGAGATCGATCGCCACTTTGCCCGCGCCCTGTGCGGCGTCGACATGGAACAACGCCCCGCGATCACGCACGACCTGACCGATGGCGGGAATGTCGTTGAGGGTGCCCAGTTCGTTGTTGACCAGCATCAGTGACACCAGGAAGGTGTCTTCGCGCATGGCTTGGCTGACCGCTTGCGCTGTGATCAGGCCCTCGGCGTCCGGCACCAGATAAGTCACCGCGACACCGGCATCCTGCAGTTGCTTCGCAGTATCGAGAATGGCTTTGTGTTCGATCTGGCTGGTGATGATATGGCCGCCGCCAATGCCGCGGGCCTGAGCCACGCCTTTGAGCGCGAGGTTGTTGGATTCGGTGGCGCCTGAGGTCCAGACAATCTGCTCGGGCGTCGCGCCGACCAGTTCGGCGACCTGGCGTCGCGCCTGCTCCACCGATTGCCGGGCCTGCTGGCCGAATGCGTGGGAGCTGGAGGCCGGGTTGCCGAAATTACCGGTAAAGCCCAGACACTCGACCATCACCTTGATGACCCGCTCATCCACCGGCGTGGTGGCGGCGTAATCGAAATACAACGGACGTTTATTCATAAAAGACTCGCAGAGCGTGTTCCGGGATCAGGAAGCTCGTGACTGCAAACGGCAAAGCGCAGCCTTGTGAGCTGCGCGCTGTTTTCAGAACGTACCAATACCTGATCGGATGCCGTTAAAGAAGAACTACTTCATTTAATAGTGCGTAGGAACGCTCCTGAAAAGTCAGCTTAACAGGCATCGGGCAACCGGTTGAAGCAATGCATCAGCTAAAGCTTTCGAGCAACAGCGGGTACAGCGAACCCACGAGCAGCGCAGCCATGCCCCAATTGAACAGGCGCAGCCAGCGGCGATCCTTCAGAACGTTGCGCAACAGCGTGCCGCAAGCGGCCCAGACACCGACACTCGGCAGGTTGATGATGGCAAAAACCGCCGCAATCACGATCACATTGGTGAAGTAACCCTGCATCGGTGTGTAGGTGCTGATGGCACCAATGGCCATGATCCAGGCTTTGGGATTGACCCACTGGAACGCGGCGGCGCCCAGATAACTGATCGGTTTCGCCTCGCCCTGCTGGCTCTCCGAGACTGGCCCGGAATGGGCGATTTTCCACGCCAGATACAGCAAATACGCCGCCCCCACATAACGCAGTACGGTGTAGAGCAAAGGATAAGTCTGGAACACCGCGCCAAGGCCGAAACCAACCGCCACCACGAGTACAAAGAAGCCACAAGTGATGCCGAGCATGTGCGGAATCGTGCGGTTGAAGCCGAAGTTCACCCCGGATGCCAGCAACATGGTGTTGTTCGGGCCGGGTGTGATCGAGGTGACGAGGGCAAACAGGGCGAAGCCCAGCAGCAGGTCGAGAGAGAGCGTCATGGGTGGTAGTCCGTCAGGGTCGGTCAGGTGTTGACCCTATCGCACACCCAGGGCGAAACCCATGGACAGTTACGCGAAACTTGGAGCAGTACAGTTTCGCCTCAGCTTGGACGACCGTGAAGCTGTACAGATCGCCCGGCGTTCATTTCACCCTGGTTGTCGAAGTTGAACGACTTTTGCGGCTGGCCGAGCAGCTCGGCTTTTTTCGCGTGGTATTCGTCGAAGGACAGACCGCGGCGGTTCAGCGCCTCCAGTGCCAGTTCCTGGCTTTCTTCAGCGGTGTAAGGCCGAAGCTCAGGGGAAACATGGCTGGCACATCCGGCGAGTACGGAGACGGCGAGCATCAGCATCGTTGCGATCATCGGTTTCATTTTTGGCGTCCTGGCGACTGGGTTCGAGGCAATGAACACAGGCTACCCGCGCCTCCCGGGCAGCAGAAATCAACGCTTTCAATAGTGGCTATCAAGAAATGGCGATCATTGTCGATGTGCCGGGGGAACGCGGGCCGGAGACGCACCGGTGGGAGCCGGCTTGATGGCAGTTGAATGGCATTGCTGCTCGTCGGACACTCGCTGAGTACGAAACAGGCTGGCCTATATTTATTCGGTCGTATAACGGCAGAGGTACTTTCTATTCACACATCCGGAACAGGGAGATCCATCATGAGCGTCAAACCCATTCCAGAGGGGTATCACAGCATCACCCCCTACCTGGGCATCAACAAAGCCGCCGAAGCCATCGCCTTCTACAAAAAAGCCTTCGGCGCCATTGAAGTCATGCGCCTGAACATGCCCGATGGCGGTGTCGGCCACGCCGAACTGCGCATCGGCGATTGCCCGATCATGCTGGGCACACCGTGCGATCAAGGGCCGCTGAGCAACCCGGACAATTCCCCGTCCGTGGGTCTGCATTTGTACGTGCAGGATGTCGACAAGTCCTGCAAACAGGCGATCGATGCCGGCGCAACCGTTGTATCTGAGGTCAAGGATCAGTTTTACGGCGACCGTTCAGGGACCTTGAAGGATCCCTACGGGCACCTGTGGTTCCTGGCCACGCGCAAGGAAGACCTGACCCAGGCGCAGATCGAGCAACGGGCGAAGGAGATGTTTGCCCAGAGTTGAAATCCCTGGTGTTGGAGCGGGCCTCTTCGCGAGCAGGCTCGCTCCCACAGGCCCCGCCTTCAACAGCACCGTCGACTGGCTAATCACTTGCGCAAGCATGCCCGCCCCTGACCTGCCGGCAATGCGAAACATTTTCTTTCATTTCCCCTTTCGGGATTTCCCCTGCTCATCCGTCCTACCTAGATGCAGTCCTGTCGCGCAGGCAAAAGCCACGACCGGACCTTCAGGGCGCTCATCCCTGCGAAGCCCGCAGCCGAGCGGCCTCTCATCGAGCCAAGACCTTCAACATGTCAAAGAAGTCCCGTTCAAAAATCTGGTTCCTGATCCATAGCTGGCTGGCATTGCCGATCTGGTTTTTCGTGCTGATCGTCTGTGTGACCGGGACCCTGGCCGTCATCAGCCAGGAAATCGTCTGGCTGGCCAACCCGCCAATGCGCGCCAGCCAGCCCTCGGACGATGCTCCGCTGCTCAGCTATCAGCAGGTCATCGAGGCCATCAACAGGGCCGAACCGCAGACCGTGGTGCAGAGCATCAGTCGCCCCGACGAATCGCACTTCGCCCTGGATGTCGAAGTCAGCTACCCCGACGGGCGCTCGGTGGTGATTTATGTCAATCCGTACAGCGGCGTGATCCAGGGTGTCGCGCCGCCATTCAACTTCCGCGCCTTCACCCGCGCCCTGCACGCTTGGTGGCTGGTGCCTTTTACCAATGGCTATAGCTGGGGCTGGTACCTGGTGTCGTTTCTCGGCTTGCCATTGCTGGCGTCGCTGATCACCGGGCTAGTGGTCTACAAACGTTTCTGGAAAGGTTTTTTCCGCCCGACCCTGCGCATTCGCCACGGCGCGCGGATTTTCTGGGGCGACTTTCACCGCTTGAGCGGTATCTGGTCGATCTGGTTCATCGCGGTGATTTCCATCACCGGCACCTGGTTTCTGATCCAGGCATTGCTGTCCGATAACCAGATTTCAATTTCCACGGAAAAGATCATTCCGGCGATGGCCCGCGAAGCGGTACCGCTGTCGCCCGATGGCTCGCCCCCGCCACGTATCGACCTGGACCGCGCGGTTGAAATCGCCACGCAGAAAATCTCCGGGCTGGAGGCCAGTTTCGTCAGCCTGCCGGGCAATGCCTATAGCCATCTGGATGTCGGGGGACGCGGTTGGTATCCGTTGATGTTCCAGACCGCGACCCTCAACCCGTACAACGGCGAAGTCGCCGCCTCGCGCCTGATTTCCGACCGTTCGGCCCTGGAGTTCATCACCGAGTCCATGCGCCCGCTGCACACCGGCGATTTCGGCGGACTGTGGATCAAGCTGATCTGGGCGTTCTTCGGTCTGCTGCTGAGCATGATGGTGCTCAGCGGTCTGCTGATCTGGACCAAGCGCACGGCACTGGCCACGGCCAATGCCTTCAAGCGCAGCAACAAGAAACCGCGTGGCACCACGGTGCAACCGGCCACGAGCAACGAAGTGTCGGAGGTCAATCTGTGAGTAAAGACACTGCGGTCTCACAACCCTCGCGCCTTAGCCTGTTCTGGCATAAATGGCGCTATCACCTGAACGTCCTGTTGCTGCTGATTCCTCTCGGCTTCATGCCCAGGTATTTCGCCGACGAGTCGCTGATGCGTGGCGACAGTGGCTTGGGCGAACGGGAAGTCGGCGAAGTCCAGGTCGGTCCCTGGAGCCTGCGCCTGGCGGAGTTGCGTAACGCCGCACCCATGCTCGATGGCCCGGCCGGTTACATGAAGGGCTTCAACGCCGCGCTGTGCGAAGCCTGTATCGGCCAGGTCAAGGCCACTTACCTGCGCATCGGCAAGCCCCGCAGCCTGCGCGCCGCCGGGGTGATTTTCTTTGGCACCCCGTACCGCATGGGCGCTTCGTTGCCCGTCCCGGAAAAGACCACGGCCGACGCCGAACTGTGGATCACCATGGAAGGCTGGAATGGCGCCATGCATCAGGCATCCATTCCTTTGAGCCAGGCCTCACCCGCCACCATTGCCTGGTTGAACAAACAAGGAGGCAAACCATGATCAACCCTCTTCGCTCGCTCAACGTCCTGTTGTTGGTGCTCTGCGCCGGCTTCAGCGCCAGCGCCCTGGCCCATAACCCGATGTGCGAATGCAAGGCCATCGACACGGACCAGATCAAGTGCACCGGCGGTTTTTCCGACGGCAGCGGCGCGCCGGGCGTGACTCTCGATGTGATCGGCTACGACGAAACCATTCTGCTGCCGGGCAAGCTCGGGCCTGATTCGACCCTGACCTTCAAGAAACCCGGCGCCGAGTTCTATGTGCTGTTCGATGCCGGCCCCGGTCACGTCGTGGAAATCGACCAAGCGGACATCGAGGCACCATGAGCACTCCAACGACCCAAGTCGTGCGCCCGGCCGGGGCCGGGCACGAAACCCTCTACGTTCTGCTGTTGTGCCTGATGATCCTGGCGGTGGCCGGCTCGGTGGTGCTCTGGCGTGGTGAATCCCATGAGCAGAGCAGCGTCGGCAGCCATCAACTGGATGCGCGGCGTGACCTCAGTGCCTCCGAGCAAGGAATCTACGCCGATTTGCGGGTGACGCTGGACGAAATTCATTTGCTGCGCCAGGAACAAAAAGCGCTGCCGACGCCCGAGGTGCTCGCCGAGGAAGGTCTTGCACCGTTTGCCCAGGATGCCAGCGCCGTCAGCCGTGGCGGTCATGCCTGGCAATTGCTCGAGGCCAAGGCCTATTTCGGCCAGAGCCAGACCCCAACGGTCGCCGGTTCATTCCTGATGCGCTTGACCGCAACCGATGACGCCCCGGACATCTGGCTCAACCGCGTCGGCACGCTCACGGCACCGCCCGACCTTAGCGACGCCGCGCTCGAAAGCGCTGGCTGGCAACAGATCGTCGCGCAATTCGATGCCGGCGTGACCCGCCAGCACCGGCACTGAACCCTCGCCTTCACCCGAGAGAAGCCCGCTTCCCATGCCCATTTCATCTCAACGTTCTCACTTGCGCCTGCTGCTGATCGGCCTGTTGGCCTGCCTGCTGCCATTACTGGCCAACGCCGAAGAGGCCAAGCGCCTGCGCATCGGCATCACCCTGCATCCTTACTACAGCTACGTGGCGAACATCGTCGGCGACAAGGCCGAGGTGGTGCCGCTGATTCCGGCCGGTTTCAACCCGCATGCCTACGAGCCCCGCGCCGAGGACATCAAGCGCATCGGCGGGCTGGACGTGATCGTGCTCAACGGCGTCGGCCATGACGACTTCGCCGACCGCATGATCTCCGCCAGCGAAACCCCGAATGTGCCGGTGATCGAGGCCAACGAAAACGTGCCGCTGCTGGCCGCCACCGGCGTCGCCGCCCGCGGTGCCGGCAAAGTGGTGAACCCGCACACCTTCCTGTCAATCAGCGCCTCCATCGCCCAGGTCAACAACATCGCCCGGGAGCTGGGCAAGCGCGACCCAGCCAATGCCAGGACCTACACCGAGAACGCCCGCGCCTACGGCAAGCGCCTGCGCAAGATGCGCGCCGACGCCCTGGCCAAACTGACCCAGGCACCGAACGCCGAACTGCGGGTGGCCACGGTGCACGCCGCCTACGACTATCTGCTGCGTGAATTCGGCCTGGAAGTGACAGCCGTGGTCGAACCGGCCCATGGCATCGAACCGAGCCCGAGCCAATTGAAAAAAACCATCGATCAACTGCGCGAGCTGGACGTGAAGGTGATCTTCTCGGAGATGGATTTTCCTTCCACTTACGTCGAGACCATTCAGCGCGAGTCCGGGGTGAAGCTGTATCCGCTGTCGCACATCTCCTACGGGGAATACACCGCCGACAAGTACGAAAAGGAAATGACCGGCAATCTCGACACCGTGGTGCGGGCGATTCAGGAGTCCGGGGCATGACATCGAAAGAAACCATCCTGGCCGATGCAGAATCCCCTGTGGGAGCGACGGTGCGACGATTCGACCTGCTCGCGAAGGCGGTGGGTCAGTCAGCATCATCGCCAGATGACAGTCCGCTATCACGAGCAAGCTCGCTCCCACAGGTTCTCGGGCCGACGCTGGATTTTGCCGACGTCAGCCTGACCCTCGGACGCACGACGATCCTCGACAAGGTGACCTTCCAGGTCCGCCCCGGCAGCGTGCACGCACTGGTCGGCCCCAACGGCGGCGGCAAGAGTTCGCTGATCAAGACCCTGCTCGGGCAAATGCCCCATCAGGGCCGCTTGAGCCTGCAATGGCCGGGTGAACCCGGCACCATCGGCTATGTACCGCAGGCGCTGGAGTTCGACCGGGGCTTGCCGATGACGGTCGACGATTTCATGGCCGCCATGTGCCAGCGTCGCCCGGCCTTCCTCGGTTTGAGCAAAAACTACGCGACGGCGATTGGCGAGGCCCTTGAACGGGTTGGCATGCAGGACAAACGCAAACGCCGCATGGGCGCGCTGTCCGGCGGCGAACGGCAACGGGTGTTGCTGGCCCAGGGGCTGATTCCACCCCCGCAATTGCTGGTGCTCGATGAGCCGATGTCGGCCCTCGATGAGGCCGGCATCCGGGTGTTCGAACGCCTGCTCGGTGACTGGCGAGCGGCGGGGATTACCGTGCTGTGGATCGAGCACGACCTGGAAGCGGTCGGGCGCCTGGCCGATCAAGTCACCGGGCTCAATCGCCGGGTACTGTTCGACGCCACGCCGCAACAGGCGCTGACGCCGGAGCGTCTGTTGACGCTGTTCTCGACTCACCCACGGAGTCTTGCCTGATGAGTTACGAAGCCTTTCGCCTGATGGTCCAGAGCTGGGCGTCGTCGGGTTATCTGCCCGAGGCGCTGGCCTATGGGTTCGTGGTCAACGCCTTGATCGCCGGTCTGCTGATCGGCCCGGTGCTAGGGGGCCTGGGCACGCTGGTGGTGGTCAAGCGTTTCGCGTTTTTCTCCGAAGCCGTCGGCCATGCCGCACTGACCGGCGTGGCCATCGGCATCCTGCTCGGTGAACCCTACACCGGGCCTTACGGCAGCCTGTTCGGCTACTGCCTGCTGTTCGGGATCCTGCTTAACTACCTGCGCAACCGCACCGGCCTGGCGCCGGACACCTTGATCGGTGTGTTTCTCTCGGTGTCGCTCGCCCTGGGCGCGAGCCTGCTGTTGATTCTGGCGGGCAAGATCAACGTGCACATTCTGGAAAACGTACTGTTCGGCTCGGTGCTGACGGTCAACGGCAACGACCTGCTGGTGCTGGCCATCGTCGGTTCATGGGTGATGGCCCTGGCCTTGCCCCTGTACAACCGCATCATGCTCGCCAGTTTCAATCCGCAACTGGCGGCGGTACGCGGGGTGGCGGTGAAGACCCTGGATTATCTGTTCGTGATTCTGGTGACGCTGATCACCGTCGCCGCCGTGAAGGTCATCGGCGCGATTCTGGTCGGTGCCCTGCTGGTGATTCCGGCCGCGGCGGCACGCTTGCTCAGCCAGTCGCTGAAAGGCTTTTTCTGGTGTTCGGTGCTGATCGCCACCGTCAGCACGCTGTGCGGGATTCTCGCGCCGATTGTCTTCGACCTGCCGATTCCGTCCGGTGCCGCGATCATTCTGGTGGCCGGTATCGCCTTCGCCCTGGCCGCCCTCGCGCGCGGCGTTGTCCCCAGCCTGAAAGGGAACCTTGGATAAATGAATTTTTCACTGCGTCAACTGACCCTCGCCGTTGCCTTGTGCGGGTTGACCACCACGACCTTCGCCGCTGGCAGCGGCAAATCGCTGCGCGTGCTGGCCTCCTTGCCCATAACTTATGGTCTCGGTGAGGTGCTGCTCAAAGGCACCGATGTCAGCCTTGAACGCGCAGCCCCGGCCAATTTGCCCGGCAGCCGCCAGACCGCCTACTTCACCGGCCGGGGTGCCCCGGCGCTGGCCGGACTGGCGAACGATGCCGACGCGGTGATCGGCCTGCGCTCACTGTGGCCGGATGACCCGCTGTACCCGATCTCCCGGCGCAGCAATATCCGCATCGTCGAAGTCGATGCCGCCCGCCCGGTGGATGGCGCCCTGCCCGGCATTGCCGTGCAACCCGACAACAAGGTCGACGGGCTGAACAGCCAGCCGTGGTTCTCCAGCAATAACATGGGGCGCATGGCCGATGTGATGGCGGCGGATCTGGTACGCCTGGCTCCCGAGGCCAAGCCGAAAATCGACGCCAACCTGGCAGCGCTCAAACAGCGTTTGCTCAAGCTCAGCGCCGACAGCGAAGCGCGGCTGGCCAATGCGGATAACCTCAGTGTGATGAGCCTCAGCGATCATTTCGGCTATCTGATCGGCAGCCTCAACCTGGAATCGATTGGCCAGGACACACGCCCGGATGCCGAATGGACAGCCGAAGCGCTCGAGCAACTGGGCACGACGCTCAAGGACAATGACGTGGCGGTGGTGCTGCATCACCGGCAGCCGTCGGATGCGCTGAAAGCGGTGATTGCCGGGTCGGGTAGCCGGTTGGTGGTGTTGAGTACCGATGCCGAGGATCCGGTGGCGGAGCTGGAGGGGAATGTGGATTTGCTGATCAAGGGGCTGAGTGGCGCGTAATCCTGTAGGAGCTGGCTTGCCAGCGATGGGCTCATAGGCACCGCGTTCATCCATCAAGTACTTGTCTTCGTTAACGTCCTTCGCTGGCAAGCTAGCTTCTACAGGATTGCGCGCCGCATACAAGTTTCCTGTGCACAAACTCCAGACCTGAAAAAGCCCGCTGACTGTCACCAGTCCAGCGGGCTTCTTTTTGCATGACGAATCAGCGCGCCACAGCCGCCTGCTCATCCATTTTCTGCCGCAGGCTCAATGGGCGCATGTCGGTCCAGGTTTCTTCGATGTAGGCCAGGCATTCTTTTTTCAGCCCGCTTTTGCCCACGGTGCGCCAGCCTTGTGGCACGGCTTTGTAGTCGGGCCAGATCGAGTACTGCTCTTCGTGGTTGACCACGACCTGAAAGAGGATGTCCTCGCGGTCGAATACTGACGTCATGGTGTCTCTCCATCGTTATCGGGCGGGCTGCGCCGTGTGCACAGCCGTTATGTAGAAGGAACGGTCCGCAGGGCGGAAAATTTAAAGAGTGGTGGCGGCGGCGGTCAGGGCCCGGCCGAAAATCTCGGCCACACGATCGATTTCGGCTGCGGTAATCACCAGTGGCGGCAGGAAACGCACCACCGCGCCATGGCGACCACCGAGTTCCAGGATCAAGCCACGCTTGAGGCATTCGCGCTGAACCAGCGGTGCCAGGCGGGCGAAAGCCGGCGGATGACCTTGGGCATCCAGCACGCCCGTCGGGTCAACCAACTCGACACCGAGCATCAAGCCACGACCACGAATGTCGCCCAGTTGCGGGAAGTCTCGCTGCAGGATGCGCAGGTGTTCGGCCAGCCGATCGCCCATGGTGGCGGCATGTTCGCAGACCTTGTGTTCGACCAGATAACGCATCACCGCGGAACCGGCGGCCATGGCCATCTGGTTGCCACGGAACGTCCCCGCATGGGCACCCGGCAGCCAGGTGTCGAGCCAGTCACGGTAGACCACCACCGCCAGCGGCAGGCTGCCGCCGATGGCTTTGGACATCACCACCACATCGGGGATGATCCCGGCGTGTTCGAAGGCAAACATCTTGCCGGTGCGGGCGAAGCCACTCTGGATTTCATCGACGATCAGCGCAACACCCGCCTGCTCAGTGATCCGCCGCACACCGCGCAACCAGTCCAGATCCGCCGGGATCACCCCGCCCTCGCCCTGCACCGCTTCCACGATCACCGCCGCCGGCAATTGCACGCCGGCCTCGGGATCGTTGAGCAGGTTTTCCAGGTAACTCAGGTTGGCCTTGACCCCTTGCGCGCCGCCGAGCCCGAACGGGCAGCGGTAATCGTATGGGTACGGCATGAACTGCACGCCGCTGCCGAGCAAGGCGCCCAAGGGCTTTTTCGGCCCGAGGCTGCCCATCAGGCTCAACGCGCCCTGACTCATGCCGTGATAACCGCCCTGGAACGAGATCACGGTGCTTCGGCCGGTGGCGGTGCGCACCAGTTTCAGTGCAGCTTCCACGGCGTCGGTGCCAGTGGGGCCACAGAACTGGATCTTCGCTTCGCCAGCCAGCGCTGGCGGCAACAGGCCGAACAGGTCTTGAACGAACTGGTCTTTGACCGGCGTGGTCAGGTCCAGGGTATGCAGCGGCAGTTCATCGGCCAGCACTTGTTGAATGGCTTCGATCACCACCGGGTGGTTATGCCCCAGGGCCAGGGTCCCGGCACCGGCCAGGCAGTCGATGAACGTGCGGCCTTCGACATCCTCGACGTAAATGCCCTTGGCGCGCTTGAGCGCCAGGGGAATGCGTCGCGGATAGCTGCGGGCGTTGGATTCCTGCCGGCTCTGACGCGCGAGCAATGGCGATTCGTTGAATTGATAAAGCGTCTCGGCGGGCGTCACCGGCTGCTCTTCGATAAGGCTGGTAGCGACTGACATCTCTCGACCCCTCAATAAGGTTTTCCTGTTCTGGAAACGCATCAGCGCTTGAGGGATTTAGGCGGTAACACGGATACCTTGTAGGAGCGAGCTCTGCTCGCGATGGACTCAAGAACACCGCGTGCATTCAGAAAGCACGCGTTATCGTTATCGACCATCGTCGGAACGCCGCCCGGAGCAAGCTCGCTCCTACAGGGGGGTGGTGTTTTTCAGACGGGTTGCAGCGGCATCGTCAGCTCGACCCGCAAGCCGTCTGGCCGGCTATCGAATTGCAACGTACAACCGCAACGCTGAACGATGGCCTGGACAATCGCCAGCCCCAGACCACAACCGGTGCTCTGGCCGTTGCGCCAGAAACGCTGGGTCAGGTGTTGCAGATCTTCTTCGGCAATCCCCGGCCCATGGTCGCGCACCACGAACTGCACACGATTGCCGGTGGTTTCCAGGCTCAACTCCACCGCTTTGTCGGCGGGTGTATGGCGCAGTGCGTTGTCGAGCAAGTTGCGCAGCGCGGCAATCGACAGCACGGCGGGCATTTGTACCGGCGCGGCGGAAACCTTGCCCAGGGCCTGAAACCTGATGCGTTGGCGATCGCCGCTTGCCGCGTCCTGGATCGCCAATTTCGCCACTTGCTCGGCGTTGCATTGCACACCGTCGTCAAACGACAGACTGCCCTCGACGCGCGCCAGCAACAGCAATTGTTCGAGGGTCCGGTGCATGCGGTCGGCGCCCTCTTCGGCCCGGGCCAGGGACTGGTCCCGGGCGCTGCCGTCAGTCATGCGCGCCACTTGCAGGTGGGTCTTGATCGCGGTCAGCGGGCTGCGCAGTTCGTGGGCCGCGTCCCCGGTCAGGCGACGTTCGCGCTCGATGGTCTTGCCGATGCGCTGGAGCAACTGGTTCTGGGTTTCCAGAAGGGGTTGCAACTCGCTGGGCAACGGCTGGATCTGCAAGGGTTCGAGGGAGTCGGCGCTGCGGCGCATCAAGGCGTCGCGCATGCGGTTGAGCGGCGCCAGTCCCTGGCCGATGCCCAGCCAGAGCAAACACAGGCAACCGAGCAGCGCCACGCCCACCGGCACCGAAGCGGCCAGCAGGATCGACATGTTCAACGCCTCACGCTCGATCTGCCGGTCGGCGGTGGTGATGCGCAGATCGCCCCGGGCCAATGTGAAGCTGCGCCATGGCGCGCCGTCGATCATCTGATCGTGAAAACCGAGTTTCTCGGCCTCCAGGGCCTGCTGCGGTTCGGTGTGACTGCGGGCAAGGATTTCACCGCGCAACGAGCTGACCTGGCACGCCATGCCACCTGGAATGTTCAACTGTTCGGCACTGAAGTGGGTGCCCTCGCCCTTGCTCGGCACGGGCGGCAGTTGCTCCATCAGGCCGGCGACCATGCGTGCCGACGCCACCAGGCGCTGGTCGAGGGAAAACATCATTTGATTGCGCAGATCACTGAGCATCCAGGCCGCGGCCAAGGCCCAGATCAAGGCAAATGCGGCGCCGAGCGTCAGGCTCAGGCGCAAACGCAGACTCATCACTTCGGTTCTTCTCCGCCATCAGCCGGCCCCAGGCGATAACCCAGGCCGCGCACGGTCTCGACAATGCCATTGCCGAGTTTACGCCGCAGGTGATGGATATGGACGTTGAGGGCGTTGCTTTCCAGTTCGTCGTTGAAGCCATAGACGCTGTCCTTGAGTTGCTCGGTGGACAGCACCCGCCCACGGTTGTGCAACAAGGCTTGCAGCAGCGACTGTTCGCGGCGCGACAGGTCCACCGGCTGTCCTGCGAGCGTGGTTTCGCGGCTGCTCGGGTCGTAGGTCAGGGCACCGTGTTCGATCAGGTTGACGCTGCGCCCCGCCACCCGTCGCAACAGCGTGTGCAGGCGTGCAGCGAGTTCACGCAAGTCGAACGGCTTGAGCAGATAATCGTCCGCGCCGGCTTGCAGGCCATCGACGCGGTCGGTGACCGAGTCCCGGGCGGTGAGGATCAAAACCGGCAACTCCAGGCCTTGATGGCGCAACTGTTGCAGCAGCTTGAGGCCATCTTCGTCCGGCAACCCGAGATCGAGCACCATGACATCGAATTCCGCCACCTTGAGCATCGCCCGGGCGGCGGACGCCGTGGCGACGTGCTCCACGGTCAGACCCTGGGCGGTCAGGCCAGCGACAATGCCGCTGGCGATCAGCTCATCGTCTTCGCAAACCAGTACGTGCATGGGGAGCCTCGTAGAAATAAAGCCTATTAAGCCGTTGACCGATTAAGTCGACATTATGCCGCAAGCGCCACCGCCACAAGGCCGGGGCGGTTAATCATCGGTTAATCGCCACCCGCCACTGTGCACCTCATTAGCACAGGGCAAAGGCTTATTCATGCATCGTCTGTTTTTACTTTTTACCCTCTTGATCGCGGGCCTGGCCCAGGCGGGAACCAATCCGTTCGACACCAAACCTGAATTTCTCCCGGTTGATAAAGCATTCACGTTTACCTCCGAACGTCTGGAATCCGGTGAAACCCAGCTCTATTGGCAGATCTCCGACGGCTATTACCTGTACCAGAAACGCTTGAAGTACGACGGGTTGCCTGTCGGGCAGCATCCCGCGTTGCCGGAAGGTGAAGCTCACAGCGACGAGTTTTTCGGTGAACAGCAAGTCTACCGTCAGGGTCTGGAACTGAAGATTCCGGCGGGTGCCAGCGGCACGGTCAAGGTCAGTTACCAGGGTTGTGCCGATGCCGGTTTGTGTTATCCGCCGCAAACCAGAGTCGTGGACCTGGGCAATGCCAATGCGTTGAATACGGCCACTGAAGCACCGGACCAGGCGCTGGCCAGCAGCCTGCAACAACGGGCGCTGGGCTGGAGCCTTTTGCTGTTCTTCGGCCTGGGCCTGCTGCTGGCCTTCACGCCATGTTCGTTGCCGATGCTGCCGATTCTGGCCGGGTTGATCGTCGGCAGCGGCGCCACGCCCAAACGCGGTTTCGCCCTGGCCAGCAGTTACGTGGTCAGCATGGCGCTGGTGTATGCGGCGATGGGTGTGCTGGCCGCCTCCCTCGGGGCCAATCTGCAAGCCTGGCTGCAGAACCCTTGGTTGCTGGGCAGTTTCGCGGCGGTTTTCGTGGTGCTGGCGCTACCGATGTTCGGCTTCTTCGAATTGCAACTGCCGGTGGCCGTACGCGATCGCCTGGAAAACGTTTCGCGCAATCAACGTGGTGGCAATCTGATCGGCGCCGGGGTGCTGGGGGCGCTGTCCGGCCTGCTGGTCGGCCCATGCATGACCGCACCGCTGGCCGGTGCCCTGCTCTACATCGCGCAAAGCGGTAACGCGTTGCATGGCGGATTGATTCTGTTCGCCATGGGCATCGGTATCGGCGTGCCGCTGCTGTTGCTGGTGACCGTCGGCAATCGCTTCATGCCCAAACCCGGCGCCTGGATGAACCTGGTCAAAGGCATTTTTGGCTTTCTGTTCCTCGCCACCGCGTTGCTGATGCTGCGTCCGGTGCTGGACGAATCCCTGTGGGTCGGATTGTGCGGGGCGCTGCTGTTGATCACGGCCTACAGCGCCTGGAAACAGTCGGAAGATTTCGGCCGTATCGCGCACCTGTTTGGCGCCAGCTCGTTGCTGCTCGGTTTATGGGGTGGCCTGTTGGTGATCGGTGCGGCGGGTGGCGGCGATGATCCATTCAAACCACTGCAGGTCTACCGCGCCTCGAACCAGGCGGTGGCCGCCGTGCCGGTTGGCCACGATGCCTTCACCACCATCAAGGATCCGCAGGCACTGCAACGGGAACTCGACGCCGCACACGCTCAGGGCCAGTGGGTACTGCTGGACTACTACGCCGACTGGTGCGTGTCGTGCAAGGTCATGGAAAAACAGGTATTCGGCAAAGCCAATGTCATGGAAGCCCTGAGCGACGTGCGCTTGCTCCGACTGGACGTCACCGCCGACAATGCCGCCAGCCGCGAACTGCTCGGCCGTTACAAAGTGCCAGGGCCACCCAGCCTGTTGTGGATCGGTGCTGACGGTGAAGAGCGTCGCAGCCAGCGCATCACCGGCGAGGTCGATGCCGATACTTTCCTGCAACGCTGGACCAACACCCGAGACGCCCGTTAATGCTGACCTTCACCCTCGGCACCTTTGCCATTGCGCTTAATCACCTGCTGCTGATCAGTGCGCTGGCGCTGGCCACGTTTGTCGGCTGGCGGGTGGCCAAACGTGGCGGTGACAACCCCGAGTCGGTACTGTTCAGCCTGTTTCTACTGGGCATGCTGGCGGCCCGAATCGGTTTCGTGGTGGCCTATTGGGCCCACTATCGCAACGATCCGTGGCAGGTCATCGACCTGCGCGATGGCGGTTTCCTCGCCTGGCCGGGGGTGATTGTGGTTTTGCTTGCCACGCTGTATCGCGGCTGGCGTCGCCCGGGTTTGCGCCGTCCATTGGGCATTGGCGTGGCCAGTGGCCTGGCGTTCTGGTTGTTGGCGACGTTCTCCCTGTCGATTTATGAACAAGGCACACGCCTGCCGGAAATCGCCCTGCGCAACGCCGCCGGCGAAACCGTGCAACTGACCGACTACAAGGGCGGCCCGTTGGTGATCAATCTCTGGGCCACCTGGTGCCCGCCGTGCCGCCGGGAAATGCCGGTACTGGAAAACGCCCAGCAACACCGGCCAGACCTGACCTTCCTGTTCGTCAATCAGGCGGAAAGCATGCAAAGCGTCGCGACCTTTCTGGAAACCCAAGGCCTGAGCCTGTCCAACGTGCTGTTCGACGGCGGCGGGCGTCTGAGCCAGGCCGTCGGCTCCATGGCGTTGCCGACTACGCTGTTCTACAGTCCCGAAGGTCGCCTGCTGGGCAGCCATTTGGGCGAGTTGTCGGACGCCAGCCTGGCCCGCGCACTGGAAAACTTCGATACCGTACCTGCCACCTCCTCAAGGAAATTGCCATGTCCCGCCTCCGCCACCTGCTGACCCTGAGCCTCGGTGCGGCCCTGATTCACCTGCCAACGCTGCAGGCCGAAGAGTTGCCCGATGCCATCAAGAAAATCGAGGCCAAGGGCGCGAAAATCGTCGGCCAGTTCGACGCCCCCGACGGCTTGCGCGGTTATGCCGCGCAATACCAGAGCCGCGGCATGGCGCTGTACCTAACCCCTGATGGCAAACACGTGTTGCTGGGCAATCTGTATGACGCCGAGGGCAATGACCTGAGCAGCGCACCGTTGCAGAAACTGGTGTATGCCCCGATGGCCAAGGAAGTCTGGGCCAAGTTCGAAACCAGCAACTGGATCGGCGACGGCAAGAAGGATGCGCCGCGCGTGGTGTACCTGTTCAGTGACCCGAACTGCCCGTACTGCAACATGTTCTGGGAACAGGCCCGGCCGTGGGTCAAGGCCGGCAAGGTGCAGTTGCGCCACATCATGGTGGGCATCATCCGCGAGGATAGCCCGGGGAAATCCGCTGCACTGCTCGCCGCCAAAGACCCGGAAAAAGCCCTGCAGGATCACGAAGCCGCTGGCAAGGGCAGCTCGCTCACGGCCTTGAAGGAAGTGCCGCCGGTGATTCAGGCAAAGCTCACGGCCAACATGCAATTGATGGAAGATCTGGAGTTGCAGGCGACACCGGCGATTTTCTACATGGACGACAAGGGTAATCTGCAACAGCAGCAAGGTGCGCCGTCGCCGGACAAACTGGCGAAGATCCTGGGGCCGAAGTGACTTCAGCGCCCCCATCGCGAGCAGGCTCGCTCCCACAGGGAAAGGTGATTACCTGTGGGAGCGGGCCTGCTTGCGATGGCGTCGGTAGATTCAACTAAGCTCTGTCGGCCAAAAACGCCAGCAAGCTTTCGGTCACAAACCCGGGGTTCTCCAGATTGGAAATATGCCCCGCCTTCGGCACCAGCACACACGGGCAGCCAATCAATTCAGCCATTTCACGGGCTTCACCCGGTGGTCGGGGCTTGTCCTGATCTCCGCACATCACCAGCGTGGTCGCTGCGTCCAGTTCGCCCAGTCGTGGCAATAGATCATCCCTCCCAAATGTAATCCGCCCCATCGGCACGATGCTTTCACGCAGGCGATCCGAGGGTAGAGCCGCCAGGGAAGCACGAAAATCCCGGTAGAGCGCCGACTGCGGATCAATGCCCGGCCGGAAGAAAATCGGCACCACGATATCCAGCAGCGCTGGAGTGATGACACCCGCCTCTTCGATCTGCTTCAACAGTGAAAAATAATACTGGCGAGTCGGCTCCGGTTCGGCGCCGACGTAGGTGTCCATCAGCACCAGCCCATTGACCCGCTGCGCAGCCGATAAGGCCAGGCGCGCGCCCCACATGCCTCCGACCGACAGGCCGACCAGCGTAACCCGGTCGATGTCCAGATGGTCGAGCAAGACCAATGCCTGACGCGCCACGTCATCCAGCGATGCAGTACCGACAGGCAACGTCCCGGATTCACCGTGCCCCCACAGGTCCAGGGCTATCACTCGATACTGTTGCGACAGCGCGGCAATCTGCGGCGCCCACATGGCCTGGTCCCACAGGTAACTACCGGCCAGCAGTACAGCCGGGCCGGTACCTTGATCGATGTAGTGAAGGGCTTGTCCGTCTATCGTTACGAAGGGCATCGACTGTCTGCGCAAATAAAAATGGAACCGGAAGACTGAGCGGCAGACAGTCCCTCGTCAATTGCTGGAGTGTGTGCGTTTGTGCCACCGCCTTCGCGGGCAAGCCGCTGGTGATTACACCCCCTCCAGCTCCGCCATCAGGTCATTCAAGCGATCCACCTTCTCCTCGGTGATCTCGCTCACCGCCAACCCCTCGATGTACCCGGCCAATTCTTCCACCGTGCTGCACTCGAACATCGCCCGCAACGGCACATCCCGTTGCAGGGTCTTCTGCACCCGCGAGGCGATTTGCGTGGCCAGCAGCGAATGCCCGCCCAATTCGAAGAAGTTGTCGCGAACGCCCACTTGCTCGACCTTCAACACCTCGGCCCAAATATCGGCCAGGGTCTGCTCAAGTTCATTGCGCGGCGCCTGATAGTCCTGGCTTTGCAACTGGCCGATTTCCAGTGCCGGCAGCGCCTTGCGATCCAGCTTGCCATTGGCATTGAGCGGCAGCTTGTCCAGCCACAGCCAGTGCAAAGGCACCATGTACTCCGGCAGTTCGGTGCGCAGGCGTTGCTTGATGCGCTCCAGGCGTTCGGTGGAATTGAGCGCTGAATCGACCGCCACCAGATAGCCAACCAGATGCTTGCCGTTCGCCCCGTCCTGTACACCCACTGCAGCATCGCGGACTTGCGCTTGTTCATGCAGGCGAGCCTCGATTTCACCCAGTTCGATGCGGTAACCACGGATCTTCACCTGATGGTCGACCCGGCCGACGTATTCCAGCACGCCGTCACTGCGACGGCGGGCCAGGTCGCCGGTGCGATACAGGCGCTCACCCGGTGTGCCGAACGGGTTCGGCACAAACACCGGGGCGGTGCGCAGCGGATCGCTGACATAGCCGCGGCCGACCCCGGTCCCCGCCACGCACAATTCACCCACCGCACCCAGCGGCACCAGTTCCAGCACTGCGTCGAGCAGGTACAAACGATTGTTGTCGGTCGGCGTGCCGATCGGCAGGTAGCTGCCGCGAGTCGAAGCCATATCGACGCGGAAGAACGCCACGTCATCCGAGCACTCCGCCGGACCGTAGGCATTCACCAACCCGATCTGCGGATAGCGCAACAGCCATTGATGCGCCAGTTCCGGTGGCATCGCCTCGCCGGTCGGCAGCATCCAGCGCAGGCCGTCGAGGCTCATGCGCTCCTGGGCGAGCATGCCCTGGATCAGCGACGGCACGCTTTCCAGCACGGTAATGCCCTGGCTCTGCACATGGGCCAGCAAACCCTGGGGATCGTGGGCGATGGTGTTCGGCACGATGTCCACCTGTGCGCCGAACAACGGCGCGGCGAGGAACTGCCAGACCGAAATATCGAAGCTTTGCGACGCGGTCTGGGCGATCACGTCGGCGTCGCTCAGGTTCAGGTACGGCACCTTGCTCAACTGGTTGTTGAGCATGCCGCGCTGTTCGACCATCACGCCTTTGGGCAAACCGGTGGAACCGGAGGTGTAGATCACGTAGGCGAGGTTGTCCGGGCCGCTGTAGACGCCAGGATTGTCCGCCGACAGCGCAAGGGCCTGGACTTCCTCCCAGACCAGCAGCCGTGGCCGACTGGCGCAGGCGAACTCGTCGAGCAAGGCCTGCGCCTGCTCTCGGCACGCTTGCGTGCACACCAGCAATGGCGTGCGGCTCAGATCGATGATCCGGCTCAACCGCTGACCCGGCAAACCCGGGTCCAGCGGCAGGTAACCCGCTCCCGCCTTGAAGCTGCCAATGATCATGCCCAGTAATTCGAGGCTGCGCTCGGTCAGCAAGGCTACCGGTTGATCGCGCCCGACACCGGCGGCGATCAACGCATGACCGAGACGGTTACTGCACTGGTTCAGCTCCAGATAACTGTACTGCCGGTCCAGACAGCTGACGGCAACCCGCTGCGGGTGCCGGGCGACTTGGGCTTCAAACAATGCAACGTAGCTCTGCTCCAGCGGGTAATCCTGTTCGCTCTGGTTGCAGCCATGGATGAGAAAATCCTGCTCCTCGGCCCCCAGCAACGGCAGGTCGGCCATGTCGCCATGGAACCCGTTCACCAGCGTCAGCAGCAAACGCTTGAACTCGCCGAGCATGCGCTCGACCGTGGCCTCATCGAAGTAGCGCTGGTCGTAGGACAGGTGCAAGCCCAGGTCATCCCCCGGATAGCACACCGCCGTGAGCGGGAAGTTGGTATGGGTCCGGCCCGAATCCGAGGTCGCATTGAGGCTCTGCGCACGGTCCAGCACCGAGACTTCCACCGGGGCGTTTTCGAACACGAACAGGCTGTCGAACAGCGGCTGGCCCTTGGGCAGTTCGCTTTGCTCCTGGATGTTCACCAGCGGCAGGTATTCGTACTCACGCAGTTGCATGTTGCTGTCGAGCAGACCGGTGAGCCACTGGCGCACGCTGCAACGCTGACCGTCCTCGGGCATTTTCACCCGTAGCGCGATGCTGTTGATGAACAGGCCGACGGTGCGCTGCATCTGCGGCATGTCCACCGGACGCCCGGCCACGGTGACGCCGAACAGCACGTCGCGATCACCGCTCAAGCGTCGCAGCACCAGTGCCCATGCCGCCTGGGCGAAAGTATTGATGGTCAGCTGATGGGCCTGGGCCAGTTCGCGCAATTGCGCACCGTCACGGGCGTCGAGCCTTGTATAGCAGTCGCCGACGATCATGCCGCCGCTGTCGCCGGCATGTTCGCGCAGCAATGGCCGGTCGCTCGGGATCGGCGTGGACCGTTCGAAACCCTGCAGGTTGCTTTTCCACCACTGTCGCGCTTCGGCCAGGCTTCGGTGTTGCAGCCAGCCGATGTAGTCGCGATAACGTGGCGGCACCGCCAGCTGCACTTCCCGGCCTTCGCCGAGGGCGCTGTAGATCTCGAAGAAATCATTCATCAGCAGCGAACGGCACCAGGCGTCGATGAGGATGTGGTGATTGCTCATCATGAACCAGTAGCGTGCCGCGCCCACACGGATCAAACGCAAGTGGAAGGGTGCCTGATTGAGCAGATCGAACCCCGCCTCGCGCTCGGTCTTGAGCAAGGTTTGCAACTTCGGCTCTTGCTCGGCTTCGGCGATGTCGCTCCAGTCGAGATACTCGATCGGCGTGCAGCCCGGTTTGTGGATCACTTGCAGCATCTCTTGGCCGACGTTCCAGCAGAACGACGCGCGCAACGCTTCGTGGCGGGCGATCACCGCTTGCCAGGCCTGGGCGAAACGCTGCGGGTCGAGTTCGCTGTTGATGCGGTAGCGGTCCTGCATGTAGTACAGGCCGGTGCCCGGCTCCAGCAAGGTGTGCAGCAGCATGCCTTCCTGCATCGGGGTCAACGGGTAGACGTCTTCAATGACGGCGGCCGGGACCGGCAGCGCATCCAGTTGCGCCTGGCTGAGATTCGCCAGCGGGAAGTCCGACGGCGTCAGGCCACCCGCGTCGTCGCGCAGGCAATGCTCGATCAGGCTGCTCAACTCACCGAGGTAGGCATCGGCCAACTCGTCGATGGTTTGCGAATCGAAGCGTTCGGCGCTGAAGGTCCAGCGCAGCACCAGTTCACCGCCATACACCTGACTGTCGACGCTCAGCTCGTTGGGTAGCGGAGCATTGGCATCGTGGGCCGCGCCGATGCCTTCATCCAGGGGATGGAACAGCGCGTGCGCCCCGAAACTCTGGTCGAACTGGCCGAGGTAGTTGAAGGTGATCGGCGCCACCGGCAACGGCGCCATGCCGTGGCGAATCTGATCATCGGCGAGATAGCGCAGCACGCCATAGCCCAGGCCTTTGTGCGGCACGGCACGTAGTTGCTCCTTGATTGCCTTGATCGACGCGCCCTGCCCGGCGGCTTCTTCGATGTTCGACGGGGTCAGGCGCAGCGGGTAGGCGCTGGTGAACCAGCCGACAGTGCGGGTCAGGTCGATGTCGTCGAACAGCGCTTCGCGACCGTGGCCTTCCAGTTGAATCAGCGTCGATGCGTGCCCGCTCCAGCGGCACAACACGCGGGCCAATGCGGTCAGCAGCAAGTCGTTGACCTGGGTGCGATAGGCACTCGGCGCCTGTTGCAGCAATTGCCGGGTGCGCTCGCTGTCGAGGCGCACGCTGACGGCTTGCGCATGCCGTTTCTGCCGGCCGCCGTCGGGGTGATCACAGGGCAAGTCGGCAGCGGGCCCGGCCAGTTGCGTCTGCCACCAGCCCAGCTCTTCGCGCAGGGATTCGCTGCCGGCGTAGGCCCGCAAACGTGCGGCCCAGTCCTTGAAGGCGCCGGTTTTCGCTGGCAGCTTCACCGACTGCTGCGCGTCCAGTTGGCGATACACGGTTTGCAGGTCATCCAGCAGCACCCGCCACGACACGCCGTCCACCACCAAGTGGTGAATGGCGATGAACAAGCGCTGCTGACCTTCAGGACCATCGACCAGCAACACCCGCAGCAATGGCCCTTCTTCAAGGTCGAGACTGCGCTGGGCATCGGCGAACAAGGCCGCGCATTTGTCCATGGACGAAACATGCACCTGCCACAGCACCGGTGCATCGGAAATCGGCTGGTGCAAGGCCTGCCACTGGCCGGCAACGCGGCTGAAACGCAGGCGCAAGGCGTCGTGCTGTTCGATCACTGCCAGCAGCGCTTGCTCCAGACGATGAGGCTCCAGGGTGACAGTCGGTTGCAGCAACAACGCCTGGTTCCAGTGCTGGCGTTGCGGGATGTCAGTATCGAAGAACCAGTGCTGGATCGGCGTCAGTCGCGACTGGCCCATGATCAGGCCTTGTTCGGCGCTGACCTGCTCGCTGCGGGTGGCCACGGCGGCGAGGGTCTGCACGGTCTGGTGCTGGAACAGATCGCGAGGGCTGAAGTGAATGCCCTGCTGCCGCGCCCGGCTGACCACCTGGATCGACAGGATCGAGTCACCGCCCAACTCGAAGAAGTTGTCGTTGAGGCCGACCTGTCCGACGTTCAGCACTTCGCACCAGATCTGCGCCAGCGTGACTTCGAGTTCGTTGCCCGGCGCTACGTAATGTTGGCGATTCAACTCCGGGTCCGGCGCCGGCAGTGCACGGCGGTCAAGCTTGCCGTTGGCGGTCAGCGGCATGCTGGTCAGCAGAATCAGGTGCGTAGGCACCATGTAATCCGGCAATTGCGATTTCAAGTGTGCCTTGAGGGCTACGCGCAATGTGGCGTGATGCACTTCGTCCTGTTCGGCGACGTCAGTGGCGAGGTAACCCACCAGTTGCTTGCCACTCGGCGCATCGACGGCCAGCACCACCGCTTCACGAATCGACTCGTGCTCCAGCAAACGGGTTTCGATCTCGCCCAATTCGATGCGGAAACCGCGAATCTTCACCTGATGATCGATCCGCCCGAGGTACTCCACCAGGCCGTCGGCGCGCTGGCGCACCAGGTCGCCGGTGCGGTAGATACGCCCGCCGCTGGCGACAAACGGGTCGGCCACGAAGCGTTCCGCGGTCATGCCCGGATGCTGGTGATAACCCTGGGCCAGGCCCGCACCACCGACGTACAACTCGCCCGTCGCGCCTGGCGGCACCAACGCCAGATTGGCGTCGAGAATGTAGGCGACGCGAGCGCCGATCACGCTGCCGATCGGCACGCTGCCGGCGCCCTCTTCCAGCACTTCAGGTGCAAGGCTGGCCAGCGGCATGACCACGGTTTCGGTCGGGCCATAGGCGTTGAAGAACAGGCTCGGCTGGAACGCTGCACGAATACGCGCCAGGTGTTCCCCCGTCAGCGCTTCGCCGCCGGTGATGATCATGCGCACCGACAGGGTTTCCTTTTGCGTTGCCAGCCATTGCGCCAATTGACTGCCGTAGCTCGGTGTGAAACCGAGGACGTTGATGTGATGACGACGGATCAGCCCGCAGATTTCTTCCGCGTCCCACTGCCCTTGAGCTCGCAGCACTACTTGCGCACCGCTGAGCAACGGCACCAGCAAACGCTCGGTCGCGGCGTCGAAGTTGATCGAATAGAAGTGCAGCTCACAGTCGTCGGCGCGCATGCCGAAGCGCTCGATCACCGCGCGGCAGTGCATGGCGATTTCGCCGTGGGACACCACCACGCCTTTCGGTTTGCCGGTCGAGCCCGAGGTGTAGATCAGGTAAGCCTGATGCTGCGGCAGGCTGATCGATGGCAGCTCGGTGGCCGGGTAGCTGGCCAGTGCAGCGGCGTCTTCTTCAAGGCACCAGCGGCCGACGATCGCCGGCAACTCGCCCAAAGCCTTGAACATCGCCGCATCACTGAGCAGCAAACCGATGCCGCTGTCTTCGATCATGTAATGCAAGCGATCCAGCGGGTACTCCGGATCCAGCGGCACATAGGCGCCGCCGGCCTTGAGGATCGCCAGCAGGCCGACGACCATCTCCAGCGAGCGCTCCAGTGCCAGGCCCACGCGTACCTGCGGACCGACACCGCGTTCACGCAGCATCCACGCGAGGCGGTTGGCGCGGCTGTCGAGTTCGGCGTAGCTCAAAGTCTGCCCGGCGAAGGTCAGGGCCGGAGCGTCCTGGCGCATCAAGGCTTGCTCGGCGAACAGCTGATGAATGCACTGATCCAGCCGATGTTCGCCCGGCTCGACACCAAGGCTGTCGAGCAGATGTTGCTGTTCGCCACACGCCAGCAGCGGCAGCTCGCTCAAGCGCTGCTGCGGATCGGCAATCAGCGCCTCCAGCAAGTTGCGCCAATGCCCGGCCATGCGCGCAATGCGCGGTTCGTCGAACAGGTCGGTACTGTAGGTCAGGCAGCAACCGAGGCGATGGTCGAGGTCGGTGACTTCCAGGTTGAGGTCGAACTTGGTCGCGCGGGCATCGTTGGCCAGGTACTCGACCGTCATGCCGGCCAGGCTGCGGCTTTGCTGGAACTCCCAGCGCTGCACGTTGCACATCACCTGGAACAACGGGTTGTAAGCAGTGCTGCGCGGCAGTTGCAAGGCTTCCACCAGATGATCGAACGGCAGGTCCTGATGGGACTGGCCTTCGATCACCGTGTGCCGCACCTGTTCGAACAACTCGCCCACGGACATCTGCCCGTCGAGCTGGCAACGCAGCACCTGGGTGTTGAGGAACGCGCCGATCAGCCCTTCGCTTTCCGGACGAATGCGGTTGGCCACCGGCGCGCCGATGCGCAGATCGGCCTGGCCGCTGTAGCGGTACAGCAGCGTAGCCAGGGCGGCGACCATGGTCATGAACAGGGTCAGACCGTGTTGCGCATTGAAGGCGCGGACCCGTGCCGCGAGCTCATCGCTCAGGTCAAAGCGATACAACTCACCCTGATGGCTTTGCACCGGCGGGCGTGGACGGTCGGCTGGCAACTCCAGCAGCGGGTGTTCGCGGCCCAGCTGCGTGGTCCAGTAATCGAGCTGGCGCTGACGCTCGCCGGACTCCAGCCACTGACGCTGCCACACGCTGTAATCCAGGTACTGCACCGGCAATGGCGCGAGCGGCGATTCACGGTCATCGACAAACGCTTCGTACAGCGCGCTGAGCTCCCGGGCAAAGATGTCCATCGCCCAGCCTTCGGTGACGATGTGGTGCAAGGTCAGCACCAGGTAGTGTTCCTGCTCGGCGGTCTTGACCAGGCATGCGCGCAGCAGCGGTCCGGTTTCCAGATCGAACGGCTGGTGCGCTTCGTCGTCGGCCAGTTGCTGGACCAGCCGCTCGCGGCCTTCGGCATCCTGCGCGGTGAAATCCTTCCACGCCATGCGCACACAGGTTTGCGTGTGCACCTGCTGGCGGGCGACGCCGTCGATGCTCGGGAACGTGGTGCGCAGGGTTTCGTGACGCAGGATCAGGGCTTGCAGCGCGGCCTCGAAACGCGCCACGTCGAGCACGCCGCGCAGCCGCGCCATGCCGCCGACATTGTAGGCCGGGCTGTCGGGCTCCATCTGCCAGAGGAACCACATGCGCTGCTGGGAATACGACAGTGGCACCGCCTGCCCGCGGTCGACTTTTTCAATCGGCGGCTGCTCGTTGGTACTGCCGCTGGCCTGGATCAGGCGAACCTGCTCGGCAAATGCACCGAGCTCGCTGTGTTCGAACAGCGTCCGCAGCGGCAACTCGACGTCGCAGGCCTGGCGGGTGCGGGAGATGATTTGCGTGGCCAGCAGCGAGTGGCCGCCGAGGGCAAAAAAATCATCGCGCAGGCCGATTTGCGCCAGGCCCAGCACTTCGCGCCAGATACCGGCGATGTGTCGTTCCAGTTCAGTCACCGGTTCGACGTGTTCGCGAACCTGCCATTGCGGCTCCGGCAAGGCGCGGCGGTCGAGTTTGCCGCTCGGGCCGAGGGGCATCGCGTCCAGGCGCATCAGTTGCACGGGGACCATGTATTCCGGCAGTTCGGCGGCCAGTGCGCTTTTCAGGCGTGCTGTTTGATCGGCTTCGTCCCCGGCATTGCCCGCCGTGGTGTAGTAGCCGATCAACTGTGCGCCGGCCACGGTTTCGCGCACCAGCACCACGGCTTGTGCAACGCCCTCCCGGGCCAGCAGACGCGCTTCGATTTCCTGCAGCTCGACCCGGAACCCGCGCAACTTGACCTGCTGATCGAGGCGACCGAGGTATTCGATCACCCCGTCCGCTGTCCAGCGCGCCCGGTCACCGCTGCGGTACAGGCGCGTGCCTGGCTCACCCAGCGGATCGACCACGAATCGTTCGGCGGTCAACGCCGGACGACCGAGGTAACCACGGGCCAGGCCGATACCGCTGATACACAGCTCACCCGACACACCGGCCGGAACCGGATTGAGATCGCTGTCGAGCACGCGGCAGATCACATTGCCTAGCGGCCGGCCAATCGGTGAGCGTTCGCCGTCGGCGCTGGAGCAATGCCAGTGGGTGACGTTGATCGCGGTTTCGGTCGGGCCGTAGCGGTTGTGCAGTTGCACCGCCGGTAGTTGCGCCAGCACGCGGTTGCGCAGTTCGGCGGGCAAGGCTTCGCCCCCGGAGAACACCCGACGCAGACTGGTGCATTCAGCGCTGAGCGGTTCGTCGATGAACAACGAAAGCAACGGCGGCACGAAGTGCAACGTGGTCACGCCATACGCTTGCACAAGCTGCGCGATGCGATGCGGATCGCGGTGTTCGCCGGGACCGGCGATCAACAGGCGTGCGCCAGTGATCAGCGGCCAGAAGCACTCCCACACCGACACGTCGAAACTGATCGGCGCCTTTTGCATCAGCACGTCGGTTTCGTTCAGTTGATAGGTTTGCTGCATCCACTGCAGGCGCTCGGCCAGCGCCGCGTGGGTGTTGCCGACACCTTTGGGCTGGCCGGTGGAACCGGAGGTGTAAATCACATACGCGAGGTTGTCACCGTGCAGCTGCAGCCCCGGCGCATGGCTCGGCCAGCTCTCCAGGTGCAAGGCATCCATGGCGATGACGCTGACGCCGTCGCTGGCCGGCAAACGATCGAGCAGTTCAGTCTGGCTCAGCAGCAGTTCAACGCCGCTGTCGCTGAGCATGTAGGCCAAGCGGTCAGCCGGGTAATCCGGGTCCAGCGGTACATAGGCACCACCGGCCTTGATGATCGCCAGCAGGCCGATCAGCAGTTGCGGCGAACGCTCGCAGGCGATCGCCACGCAGACGTCCGGACCGACGCCTTTGTCGCGCAGGTAATGGGCCAGGCGGTTGGACTGAGCGTGCAGTCCGGCGAAGTCGAGGCTGCCGCCGTCCCACAGCAACGCGGTGCGTTCCGGGGTCAGGCGTGCCTGTTCGTTGAGCTGTTCCGGCAGCCATTGTTGTGCTGGAGCGCACGGGGCAACACTCCAGATTTTTTGCTGATCATGCTCGTTGACGGTGAGCAGTTGCAGGTCGCCGATGGCTTGTTGCGCACGCTCGCAGACTTCACTCAAGAGGTTGGTGAAGTGCTCGGCCAGACGCTCGATGGTCGCGGCGTCGAACAGCTCGCTGGCATAGTCGAAGGACAGCGTCAGACGACCGTTTCGGTCTTCTTCGCTGTGCAGTTGCAGGTCGAACTTGGCTTCGCGACTGTGCCACGGCAGCTCTTCGGCGAGCAGGCCCGGCAGACGTTTGAGCGCACTCAGGTCACGTTGCTGATGGTTGAACATGACCTGGAACAGGCCCTGTTTGCGGGCCTGGGGGAAGGCTTCGAGCAGTTGTTCGAACGGCAGGTCCTGATTCGCTTGCGCGCCGAGTGCAGCCTGGCGGGTCTGGGCCAGCAGTTCGACAAATGGCAGGCGCGAATCGACTTCAGCGCGCAGCACTTGGGTGTTGATGAAGAAACCGATCAGGCCCTGGGTTTCCAGGCGCGGACGGTTTGCGTTGGGCACGCCGATGCGGATGTCGCGTTGGCCGCTGTAGCGGTGCAGCAGGCTCTGGAGTGCCGAGAGCAACAACATGAACGGTGTCGATTCGTGGGCCTGCGCAGTGTTGCGAATCCTATCGCTGAGGCTGACGTCCAGGCGCACAGTGTGTCGTGCGGCGCTGTGAACTTGCTGGACGGAACGTGGATGATCGGTGGCCAATTCCAGCGTCGGATGTTCTTCACCCAACTGTGCTTTCCAGTAAGCCAGCTGACGCTCGCCCTCACCTTGCGCCAGCCATTGGCGCTGCCAACTGCCGTAGTCGGCATATTGGGTCGACAGCGGCGCGAGATTGGCCGTCGCGCCTTGCGATGCAGCGGCGTACAGGCGCGAGAACTCGTCGATCAGCACATTCAGCGACCAGCCGTCCGCAATGATGTGGTGCAGGGTCACCAACAGTTGATGGTCTTCGTCATCGAGGCGTACGAGCGTCACCCACAGCAACGGGCCTTTTTCCAGATTGAACTGAGTGTGGGCTTCGTCTTCGCGGATCTGCTGCGCGCGGGCTTCTCGCTCGGCAGCCGGCAGGTCGCTGATGTCGATCATTTGCAAATTGAACTCAGCGGCCGGATCGACCTGTTGCAACGCCACGCCGTCACGTTCGAAGAATCGCGTACGCAGGGATTCATGGCGCTCGATCAACTGCTGAAAACTGATGCGCAACGCCTCTTCATCCAGCTCGCCGCACAGACGCAAGCCACCGGGAATGTTGTAGGCGCTGCTGTGCGGGTCGAGCTGCCAGGTGATCCACAGACGGTTTTGTGCCAGGGATTGCGGCATCGGTTGCTGGCGCGGCAGCGCAGTGATCGCGCCCTGGGCCAGGCCACCGTCCTGTTGCTGGCGGGCCACGACATCGGCGAATGCGTCGAGGGTCGGGGCTTCGAACAGCAGGTGCAGATTCAATTCCAGACCCAACTCTTCCCGCAGGCGCGCCACTACCTGCGTCGCCGCGATGGAGTTACCGCCGAGCAGGAAGAAATGATCGTCGGCACCGACGTGTGCGACCTGCAACTGCTCACACCAGATTCGGCCGATCAGGCTTTGCAGCTCAGAGCCCGACTCGATCCGGCCTGCACTTTCAGTGGCGGCCGACGGGAACACCGCGTAGCTGTCGAGACTGCCGTCCGCCAGGCGATTGCGACACGCCGAGCGTTGTAATTTACCGCTGGACGTCTTGGGCAGCGCGCCCGGATTGAGCAGCAGCACCACGCTCGGTGCCTCCTGATAAACCTCGGCGACGGCCTGGCGAATGGCTTTGATCAAGGACTCCGGTGGCAGGATTTTCTGCACGCTGCGGCTGATTTCGGCGGCGATGCCGATGCCTTCCTGACCCTCGACCGTGACGGCGAAAGCGGCGACGCGGCCCTTGCGCACCACTTCCACTTCACGTTCGACGGTCTGTTCGATGTCCTGCGGGTACAGGTTGTGCCCGCGCACGATCAGCATGTCCTTCAGGCGCCCGGTGATGAACAGCTCGCCGTTGCGCAGGAAGCCCAGGTCCCCGGTGCGCAGCCAGGTCTGCCCGGCGTGCCGGACGAAGGTCCTGGCGGACGCCTCTGCATTGCACCAGTAGCCGAGGGCAATGCTCGGCCCGCTGGCCCAGACTTCACCGACGACATTGTCGGCCTGCTCGGTGAGCGAGACCGGGTCGACGATCAGCACGGCGTGATCCGGTTGGCTGATACCACAGCTCATGATCGGGCTGCCCTCGCCCGCTTCGACACGGTTCTGCGCCAGGGCCTGATCGTTTACCCGCAGGTTGCCGATGCCTTGGCCGCGGGTTGTGCCGGCCACGAATAGCGTGGCTTCGGCCAGACCGTAGGAGGCCATGAAACTGTCCGAAGTGAAGCCGCAGGTCGCGAACTTCCCGGCGAAGCGTTCCAGGGTATCGAGGCGAATCGGTTCGGAACCGGAATACGCCACGCGCCAGCCACTCAGGTCGAGCCGTTCCAGGGCTGACTCGCTGACCCGCTCGCTGCACAAGCGATAGGCAAAATCCGGCCCGCCGCTGATGGTGCCGCCGTATTCGCTGATCGCTTCCAGCCAGCGCAACGGCCGGCCGAGAAAGTATGAAGGTGACATCAACACGCAAGGCACGCCGCTGAAAATCGGCTGTAGCAGACCGCCGATCAGGCCCATGTCGTGGTACAGCGGCAGCCAGCTGACGATGACGTCGTCGGGGTTCAGGTCAATACCGAAACCGTGGCGAATCAGCAATTCGTTGGCCACCAGATTGCCGTGGCTGATTTGCACGCCTTTGGGCAGCGCGGTAGAGCCGGAGGTGTATTGCAGGAAGGCGATGTGATCGTTCTGCAAATCCGCCGCGACCCAGCGCTCGGCCAGTGCACTGTCGAGGGTATCGACACACAGCATCGGCGGCGCCCCTTCGATTTGTTGCAACGCATCGCGCAGCCCGGCGCTGGTCAGCAGCAAGCGCGGCTGGGCATCGCTGATGATCGACAACAGGCGTTCCTGGTGATGACGGCGTGTCGACTCCGGCGGGTAGGCCGGCACCGCGATCACGCCCGCGTACAGGCAACCGAAGAATGCCGCGACGTAATCAGGGCCACTGGGGAACAGCAATACGGCGCGGTCGCCGAAATCCGCTTGAGCCTGCAACGCGCCGGCAGTCGTCCGCGCCCGTTGATCCAGCTCGCGATAACTGAGCACTACAGCCTGATCCGGGGTCTCGGCGAGAAAACGCAGGGCCACCCGATCCGGCGTCAGGGCCGCGCGGCGCTGAAGGGCCTGGACCATTGTGCTGGGGAGTTCGAACGCGTCGGTCATGAGGTTTCCTGCCTGATGTCGGCTGTAGGAGCGAGCTTGCTCGCGATGGGCTCACCAGCGCCGCGTTTATCCGATGACAATGCGTCATCGTTAACGTCCATCGCGAGCGAGCTCGCTCCTACAGGGTTATGAGAATTGCGCTGTTCCATTCACCAATGAGAACGGATGACGTCTTGAAATAATTAGGCGTCGACAGGAAGACAAGGCGCACTGAAGTGAGTCAGCGTGTCGCCGTTCTCACTCTGCACCGCTGCGGCGAATTAGTTATTTTTCTCATTTGACAATAATTATCATTAAGCCTAATTTGTCGCTCGATCTGTAGGACGGTTCCCCCGGTTTATCCACCGTCCCACTAACCTTTTGGCAGCAGGGTGATTTCCATGATGGAACCAGTATCCACAAGCAGGTGCGATACACCGCTACTTCAGGCATTCGTCGACAATCGATTGATTCTGGTGAAGATCGCAGCCCGAATTACCGGTTGCCGCTCACGTGCCGAAGATGTTGTGCAGGACGCATTCTTCCGGTTGCAATCGGCCCCACCCATCACCAGTTCGATCAAGGCTCAGTTGAGCTACCTGTTCCAGATCGTGCGCAACCTGGCGATCGACCACTACCGCAAGCAGGCGCTGGAACAGAAGTATTCCGGCCCTGAGGAGGAAGGGCTGAATGTGGTGATCCAGGGTGCGTCACCGGAAACTTCGCACATCAATTTCTCGACACTCGAGCACATTGCCGATGCGTTGACCGAGCTGCCGAGCCGCACCCGCTACGCCTTCGAGATGTATCGCCTGCATGGCGTACCGCAAAAAGACATCGCCAAGGAGCTCGGCGTCTCGCCGACCCTGGTGAACTTCATGATCCGGGATGCGCTGGTGCACTGCCGCAAGGTGTCGGGCAACCGGGGCGATAGGGCTGCTCGCCAATAAGATCCGATATTTCAGCGCCCCCATCGCGAGCAGGCTCGCTCCCACATTTCCCCTGTGTTCGCAGGACCCTGTGGGAGCGGGCCTGCTCGCGAAGGCTGACTCAAGACCACAACGAATCTTGAATCTGAAGCCTCAGGTCAGTGTGCACCGATCAAAAAACCGCTCCCGCCCCAACACCATCAACGCCGCGCGCTTGTGCGGGAAGTCGAACTCTTTCTCGCAGTGAAAGCGCTGCGCCTGCATGTATCCGATCATCTTCGCGTTATCGGCACGCGGCTCGGCCACCACGCGCTGCGTTCGCGGATCATCGAGAAACAGGTAATGCACCAGCGCCGATAACCAGCTCGCCACCTTGTGCGGACCGCGGTGGTTTTCTTCGCCCACCAGCATGTGGATGCCACGGTCGTAATCACTGGTCTCGTAGAACGGTGCGATGCGATCTTCCCTGGCCCAGTAGGCTTCGAAGTAGGCGAACGGCTGATCGTCGAAACACCCGATCAACGTCAGGGTGTGCGGGTCGGCTTCGAGTTTGCTCAGGTATTGGCGATGCTGTTGGAGACTGCCCTCCTCCTGCCAGGAACTCGCGACCCGCGGGTTGTTTTGCCAGCGGTTGAAGCGTGCCAGGTCTTGCTCGATTTCCACGGTACGCAGGGAAACCCAGGTGCCCAGTCGTGCATCGAAGCGTCGATACACTTCACCACCAGGTTTGACCGGCCGCCGTGGATGACGCTTGCCGTCGGTCATGAGCATTTGCTGCGGGTAACTGCCGGTCAATGAATGCCCCAGCCACGGCTGCGGCAACTGCCAGAACAAAGTGCGCTCGCAGAGATACTCGCCGCTGACGTGAGTCGCAATCAGCAGGCCGCTGAACAAGGCTTCGGTTGGCACGTCTTGCAGTTGCCAGACCAGGCGCTGACAGTCGGGGTCGCGAGCGAACAGCCAGTAACAGGCCGCCCACAATGCCTGCCCTTCAGGGCGACTGAAACGCTCCTCCAGTTGCACGTGCAACTCTGGGCCACGAGTCAGCCGCAGGGCGGGCAGCGGTTGCCCTTCCAGGCTCAGGCTCAGGCGGCAATCGGTTTCATCAGCGGCAAGACGACTGCCTGTCGGCAGATACAAGGCAGGCAGGTCATTCAGATTGGACATGGGTCGGGCTCACGGTAGTCGTCGACAGTTCAACGAAGTGACGTGAGCCGTGGCAGGAAATTTAGCAAAAGACCGTCAATTGGCGAGTTGTGGCGCCGGTTTGTTGTGCGGGATCGGCACCAACGCAATCTTGTACGGATCGAAAATCTTCAGCATCTGGCCGTTGTCCCGCAAGCCTTGCAACAACTTGCCGAAGGCCTCACCAGTGATGGGCGCGGTCGGACGGAGAATGGCGTAGTGATGATAAATCTGGTCAACGCGCTGGGACACCAGCAACTCGTCAGCGACTTTTTTATTGCGTAACAAGTAGTCGAACAGATAAGAGCGCGTGACCAGGGCAATGTCGGCCCGGTCGCGTAACACCATCAGCAGATTGCTGTCGTGGGAATAGGTCAGCGTGGCGTTGTAGTTTTTCGCGAGGTACTGGGGGTCGGCATTGAAATTGGCGAATTCGTAGTGATAGCCACTGAACAACGCCAGACGCTTGCCGCTCAGGTCAGCAAAATAGCTTTGCTGTCGATCGGGCAGGCGTTGCGCGACAAAAATCTCGGCGTCTTCGAGCCCCATGTCGACGGCAGTATGGGGAATGTCTTCCCACCCCCAGGCCGGATTTTCGAAGATGGCCATGTCGACCCGACCCTGTTTGAAGTCACCGAAGCGCCGGGCAATGGACGTGGGCACCAGGGCAAACTGGTAGTCAGTTTGCGACGCATTCAGAGCCTCGACCAGTTGCGGCAGCAACCCGGTATCGGCCCCGGATTCCGGGCGCACGGTATAGGGCGGAAAGTGCGCGGCACCAATGCGCACCAGCTGCGCAGCCTGGGACGGCATCACCGTTGACGCTGCAAGCATCGCCAGCAAAAGCTGCGAGGCTGTCCGAATTGGCGAATCCATCAAAACAACCCCACTCCCCAATAAAACGACATCAATGCATTCAAGCTAGGCGGTTTTGTCCAGTTAGCCAGTTTAATGCTGGCCAATACAACTTTATTGCCGGTCTTCCAGCACCAGAATCAACGCTTCATCCGCCAACTGATCGAGGCTCATGTTGCCGTCAGCGCGAAACCAGGTGGTGGTCCAGGACAATGCGCCGGTCAGGAACCGCCGAGTGATGAACACATCGCCGCGGATAAACCCGGCGGTCTTGGCTTCGCCCAGTACTTGCAGCCAGATGTCTTCGTAGATATCGCGCAGCGCCAGGACTTTGGCCTGGCCCTCTTCGGACAGCGAGCGCCATTCGTAGACCAGCACGGCCATGGCCTCGCCGCTACCGCCCATGATCGACTGCAATTCACAGCGGATCAGCGCCAGCACCCGCTCGCGCACATTGCCGGCCTCGGCGACGGCCGCACGCATCAACGCGGTGTTGTAGCGTATGGTTTCCTCCATCACGGCGCGCAGGATTTCGTCCTTGCTTTTGAAGTGGTGGAAAATGCTCCCGGACTGAATACCCACGGCGCCGGCCAGATCGCGCACGGTCGTGCGTTCATAGCCTTTATTGCGGAACAGATGGGCCGCGACCTGTAGCAGCTTGCCACGGGCGCTGTCCGGGTCGGTCAATTGGCCGTCGTCCACCAATTCACGCATGACCCTCAGGGCTTTTTGCTCGTCCACCCGTTATCTCCTACAGTCGATCTATCAATAACGCCGATCCCCCGAAAACACCGGAGTTGCGCGGGCAATTTAAGCTCATGGATGCAACCAAGCAAGCGCTTGGGCAGAAGATAACCAAGTCATTTACAAACCAAGCGCTTGCTTGGTAATGTCGACGCACTTCGGTTGGAGGTGGCTATGGAATGGACTGCGCCTAAAACAATTCGCATCGGTTGCGCCAGCGCCTTCTGGGGCGATACCTCGACCGCTGCCGCGCAACTCGTGGAACACGGGCATCTGGACTACCTGGTCTTCGATTACCTGGCCGAAATCACCCTGTCGATCATGGCCGGCGCGCGGATGAAAGATCCTCAGGCCGGCTATGCGGGCGACTTCATCGAAGTGCTCGCGCCCTTGCTGCCACAACTCGCACAGCAGAACATCCGGGTCATCAGCAATGCCGGCGGGGTCAATCCCCAAGCCTGCGCCGCCGCCCTGCAAGCGGCCTGCGACAAGGCCGGGGTGGCGCTGAAGATCGCCGTGCTGCTGGGGGACGACCTTCAGCCGCAATTCAAACAGCTGCGCGACCTGGGCATTCATGAAATGTTCAGCGGCGCGCCCCTGCCATCGATGTGCCTCTCGACCAACGCCTACCTCGGCGCACCCGGTATTGTCGAAGCCCTGCGCCTGGGGGCGGACATCGTGATCACCGGGCGCGTGGTCGACAGTGCGGTGGTCAGCGCTGCGCTGGTGCATGAGTTCGGCTGGTCGTGGCACGACTACGACAAGCTCGCCCAGGCGGCATTGGCCGGGCACATCATCGAATGCGGCGCCCAATGCACGGGCGGCAACTTCACGGATTGGCGCGACGTCCCCGACTACGAACACATCGGCTTTCCCATCGTCAAAGTCAGCGCCGACAGCCAGTTCATCGTCAGCAAACCCGAAGGTACCGGCGGGCTGGTCACGCCACTGACGGTGGGCGAACAGATGCTGTACGAAATCGGTGACCCCCGGGCATATCTGCTGCCCGATGTGGTGTGCGACTTCACTCAGGTCAAACTGCTGCAACAAGGCAAGAACGCAGTGCAGGTGCACGGCGCCAAAGGCCTGCCGCCAACCGCACAATACAAGGTCAGCACCACCTGCCCCGATGGTTTTCGCTGCACCGCCAGTTGCCTGATTGCCGGCATCGATGCCGTCGACAAGGCGCGACGAGTCAGCGATGCGATCATCAACAAGACCTCGGAAATGTTCCGCCAGCGTGGCTGGGCACCCTACAGCGACGTGAGTATCGAGTTGCTGGGCAGCGAGGCCACCTACGGCCCCCACGGCCAGCGTCAGGACACCCGCGAAGTGGTGATCAAACTCGCGGTACGCCATCCGGACAAGCAGGCCTTGATCGTGTTCTCCCGGGAAATCGCCCAGGCCGCCACCGGCATGGCGCCGGGGCTGACCGGCATTGTCGGTGGCCGGCCGACGGTGTATCCGCTGATCCGGCTGTTCTCGTTCCTGATCGACAAAACCGCCTGCACGCTGGACATTGATTGCATGGGCCAGCGCCACCGGTGTGCCCTGCCCGCCCTCGATGTGCTCGACCCGCTGGACCTGCCAGCCGCGCTCGCACCACCGAAACCGACGGGCCTGGCCGACGCCAGCGTGGCCCTGGTCAATCTGGCGGTCGCCCGTTCCGGCGACAAGGGCAACCACAGCAACATCGGCGTCATGGCCCGCGAGCCCGAGTTCCTGCCATGGATCGCCGAAGCCTTGACCCCGGAAGTGATCGTCGACTGGATGGGCCACGTTCTCGATCCCATCCACGGGCGAGTCGAACGCTGGTACTTGCCCGCCAGCCACAGCCTGAATTTCCTGCTGGAAAACGCCCTCGGCGGCGGCGGTGTCGCCAGCTTGCGAATCGATCCGCAAGGCAAAGCCTTCGCCCAGCAACTGCTGGAAATCCAGATTCCGGTGCCGCAGCGCATCGCCGACCAGTTCAACTAGAGGATTGCCGCCATGGCCTACGATTCGATTTTCAAAGCCGATTTGTTTGCCGGCCAAAACATCATCGTCACCGGCGGTGGCAGTGGCATTGGCCGCTGCACCGCCCACGAACTGGCGGCCCTCGGCGCCCATGTGCTGCTGGTCGGGCGCAAGGCCGACAAGCTGAAAACCGTTGCAGCGGAGATCGCCGAAGACGGCGGCAAGGCCGATTGGGCGGTTTGCGACATCCGCGAGGAAGAACCGGTGGAGCACCTGGTCAGCGAATTGATTCGCAAGCATGGCCCCATTCATGGCCTGGTCAATAATGCGGGCGGGCAGTACCCCTCGCCCCTGGCCTCGATCAATCAGAAGGGGTTCGAAACCGTGATGCGCACCAATCTGGTGGGCGGTTTCCTGATGGCCCGGGAAGTGTTCAACCAGTCCATGAGCAAGCACGGCGGCGCGATCGTCAACATGCTCGCCGACATGTGGGGCGGCATGCCCGGTATGGGCCACTCCGGCGCGGCACGTTCGGGCATGGACAACCTGACCAAGACCGCTGCGTACGAATGGGGTCATGCCGGGGTGCGGGTCAACGCCGTGGCGCCGGGCTGGATTGCCTCCAGCGGCATGGACACCTACGAAGGCGCCTTCAAGGCTGCGATTCCGACGTTGCGCGAACACGTGCCGCTCAAGCGCATCGGCACCGAATCGGAAGTCAGCGCGGCGATTGTATTCCTGCTCAGCCCGGCAGCAGCGTTCGTCAGCGGCGCCACCTTGCGCATCGACGGCGCCGCCAGCCTCGGCGGGCGCGCCTGGCCGATTCACAAGGCAACCAACAGCACGTCGTATAACGGCTTCCATCGCGCCTACGTACCAGACGTGTTGAAGGACAAGGAATAACCCATGCCGGTGATTCAGTCGTTACTCGATCCCCACAGCGAGCCGTTCGCCCGGAACCGCGCGGCGATGCTGAGCGCCATCGAGCAAGTTCGCGTGCTCGAACAGAACCTGCTGAACAAGGCTGCCGAAGCCAAACCCAGGTTCGAAAAACGCGGTCAATTATTGCCCCGTGAACGCCTCAATCTACTGTTGGACCCCGGCGCGCCGTTTCTTGAACTGGCGAGCCTGGCCGGCTACAAGCTGCACGACGACAAGGACGGCAGCTGCGCCGGTGGCGGCTTGATCGCCGGTATCGGTTACGTATCCGGCGTGCGCGTGCTGGTGGTGGCGAACAACAGCGCGATCAGGGGCGGAACCATCTCCCCCAGCGGTTTGAAAAAATCCCTGCGCCTGCAACAGATCGCCATGGAAAACAAACTGCCGATGATCACCCTCGCCGAAAGCGGCGGTGCCAACCTCAATTACGCGGCGGAGATTTTCGTCGAAGGCGCACGCAGCTTTGCCAATCAGGCGCGGATGTCGGCCATGGGGTTGCCGCAGATCACTGTGGTGCACGGCTCGGCCACGGCGGGCGGTGCCTATCAGCCGGGGCTGTCGGATTACATGGTGGTGGTGCGCGGCAAGGCCAAGCTGTTTCTCGCCGGCCCGCCACTGCTCAAGGCCGCCACCGGAGAAGTCGCGACCGATGAGGAACTGGGTGGCGCCGAGATGCACGCACAAACCGCCGGTACCGCCGAATACCTGGCTGAAAACGACGCCGACGGTGTGCGTCAGGTGCGCGAGATCGTCGCCTTGCTGCCGTGGAACGAGCAGTTACCCCGACTCCCCGAACGTCGCTGGGAGGAGCCGCTCTACCCTATCGACGAACTGCTGGGCCTGATCCCGGATGACCCGAAAAAACCCTACGATGTGCGCGAAATCATCGCCCGGATTGCCGACGCTTCAAACTTTCTTGAGTTCAAGGGCGAATTCGATCATCAGACTGTGTGCGGTCATCTGAAAATTCAGGGCCGCGCCTGTGGCTTCATCGGCAACAACGGCCCGATCACGCCAAAAGGCGCGAGCAAGGCCGCGCAGTTCATCCAGCTGTGCGACCAGAGCCGCACGCCGCTGCTGTTTTTCCACAACACCACCGGGTTCATGGTCGGCACCGAATCGGAACAGCAAGGCGTGATCAAGCACGGCGCGAAGATGATCCAGGCAGTGGCCAACGCCCGGGTGCCGAAGCTGACCATCGTCGTCGGTGGCTCCTATGGCGCGGGCAACTATGCGATGTGCGGACGCGGCCTTGACCCGCGCTTCATCTTCGCCTGGCCCAACAGCCGCACCGCCGTGATGGGCGGTGCACAAGCGGGCAAAGTGCTGCGCATCGTCACCGAGGCCAAACAGGCCAAGGACGGCCTGGTGCCCGATCCGAAAATGCTCGACATGCTCGAACAGGTCACCGCGCAGAAACTCGACAGCCAGTCCACGGCGCTCTACGGCAGCGCCAATCTGTGGGACGACGGATTGATCGACCCGCGCGATACCCGGACTTTGCTCGGTTACTTGCTGGACATCTGTCACGAGGCCGAGGTGCGGCCATTGCAAGCCAACAGTTTTGGCGTAGCCCGCTTCTAAGGGCGATCAGAGGAGAACAATAAAAATGATCTTCACCCAGGAACACGAAGCACTGCGCCGCACCGTGCACCAATTCGTCGAGCACGAGATCAACCCGCACGTCGAGGAATGGGAAAAGGCCGGGCGCTTCCCCATCCACGACATCTTCCGCAAGGCCGGCGACCTCGGTTTGTTGGGTATTTCCAAACCGGAAAAATTCGGCGGCATGGGGCTCGACTACAGCTATTCGATCGTCGCGGCCGAAGAGTTCGGCACCATTCATTGCGGCGGCATCCCGATGTCCATCGGCGTGCAGACCGACATGTGCACACCCGCCCTGGCACGGTTCGGTTCCGATGAGTTGCGCGAGGAATTCCTGCGCCCGGCCATCAGCGGCGAGCAGGTCGGCTGCATCGGTGTCTCCGAAGTCGGCGCTGGTTCTGACGTTGCCGGATTGAAAACCACTGCGCGCAAGGACGGCGACGACTACGTGATCAACGGCAGCAAGATGTGGATCACCAACTCGCCGAGCGCCGACTTCATCTGCCTGCTGGCCAACACTTCGGACGACAAACCGCATATCAACAAGTCGCTGATCATGGTGCCGATGAACACACCGGGCATCAGCCTCAGCTCGCACCTGGACAAGCTCGGCATGCGCAGCTCGGAAACCGCCCAGGTATTTTTCGACAATGTGCGTGTACCGCAGCGCAACCGCATCGGTCATGAGGGTGCGGGGTTCATGATGCAGATGCTGCAGTTCCAGGAGGAACGCCTGTTCGGTGCGGCCAACATGATCAAAGGCCTGGAGTACTGTGTCGACAGCACCATCGAATACTGCAAGGAGCGCAAGACCTTCGGCAACGCGCTGATCGACAATCAGGTGATCCACTTCCGCCTGGCGGAACTGCAAACCGAAATCGAATGCCTGCGGGCACTGGTCTATCAGGCCACCGAGCAGTACATCAAAGGCCAGGACGTCACGCGCCTGGCCTCCATGGCCAAGCTCAAGGCCGGGCGGCTGGGCCGCGAAGTCAGTGACAGTTGCCTGCAATACTGGGGTGGCATGGGCTTCATGTGGGACAACCCGGTGGCCCGGGCTTACCGTGACGTGAGGCTGGTATCGATCGGCGGCGGCGCCGACGAAATCATGCTGGGGATCATCTGCAAACTCATGGGCATTCTGCCGGGGAAAAAGAAATGAACAACCTGCCGGTTTGCCAGACCTTGTTGCTGGAACTGCACAACGGTGTGTTGCACATCACCCTCAACCGCCCGGAATGCCGCAATGCGATGAGCTTGCAGATGGTCGCCGAGTTGCGCTCGGTGCTGGCAGCCGTGCGCGATGACCGAGGCGTCCGAGCCTTGGTGATCGGCGGTGCCGGCGGTCACTTTTGCGCTGGCGGCGATCTCAAGGATATGGCCAACACCCGTACTCAGGGTTCGAGCGCACACCGCGACTTGAATCGGTTGTTCGGTGCACTGCTGCAAGAGGTGCAACACGCGCCACAAGTGGTGATCACGGTGTTGCAAGGCACGGTGCTTGGCGGTGGTTTCGGCCTGGCCTGTGTCAGCGACATCGCCATGGCCGATCACCAGGCGCAATTCGGCCTGCCGGAAACCAGCCTCGGCCTGCTGCCGGCGCAGATCGCGCCGTTCGTGGTGCAGCGTATCGGTTTGACCCAGGCCCGAAGACTGGCCCTGACCGCGGCCCGCTTTGATGGCCACCAGGCGCGCCGCATGGGGCTGGTGCATTTTGTCGAGCATGATCCGCAGGCCCTGGCCGAGCGTCTCGATGAGGTGTTGGCCCATGTGTTGTGTTGTGCGCCCGAGGCGAATGCGATGACCAAGAAACTCTTGCTGGCAAGCGCTGGGCAGCCCTCGGATGAGTTGCTGGATCAAGCGGCTCAATGGTTCAGCGAAGCGGTGACCGGAGCGGAAGGCGTCGAGGGAACGATGGCTTTCGTGCAAAAGCGCAAGCCGGGGTGGGCCATTTAAAAACTTCGCGAGCAGGCTCGCTCCCACATTTGAAATGCATGCCCCTGTGGGAGCGAGCCTGCTCGCGAAGAGGCCAGCACTTTCACCGCACAATTCGAGAGACGCCCCATGCCCGGACTCAAGAAAATCCTCATCGCCAACCGCGGTGAAATCGCCTGCCGCATCCAGCGTACGGCCCAGGCGCTGGGCTATCGCACGGTCGCCGTGTTCAGCGACGCCGACGCCGATGCACTCCACGTGCAGATGGCCGACGAGGCGGTCAACATCGGTCCGGCCCCGGTGCACCAGTCTTATTTGAACGTCCAGGCCATCCTCGATGCGGCCCGGCGCACGGGCGCGGATGCGATCCATCCGGGCTACGGCTTCCTCTCGGAAAACGCCGGGTTTGCCCTCGCGTGCCAGGACGCCGGCATCACCTTCATCGGCCCCAGCCCCGCGGCCATCGAACTGATGGGCAGCAAGCGCCTGTCGAAGATTGCCATGCTCGAAGCCGGCGTGCCCTGCATCAAAGGCTATCAAGGCGCCGAACAGGACGACACCACCCTGAGCCGCGAAGCCGGGTGCATCGGCTATCCGTTGATGATCAAGGCCAGCGCTGGGGGCGGTGGACGCGGCATGCGCCTGGTGCACAACGCCAGCGACTTGCTGGAACAGATTCGCACCGCGCGCTCCGAAGCCATGAACGGTTTTGGCAGCGGCGAACTGATTCTCGAACAGGCATTGGTCGAACCCCGTCACGTCGAGGTCCAGCTGTTCGGTGACCGGCATGGCAACCTGATTTACCTCGGTGAGCGCGACTGTTCGGTGCAGCGCCGGCATCAGAAAGTCATCGAGGAAGCACCCTGCCCGGTGATGACGCCTGAACTGCGGCAGGCCATGGGCGAAGCGGCGCTCAAGGCCGGGCGCGCGGTGCAGTACGTCGGTGCGGGCACGGTGGAGTTTTTGCTGGATGCACGCGGGCAATTCTATTTCCTGGAGATGAACACCCGGCTGCAAGTGGAGCACCCGGTGACCGAACTGATCACCGGCCTGGACCTGGTGGCCTGGCAGTTGAATATTGCCGAAGGGCAGCCGCTGCCCTTGCGCCAGGAGCAGGTGCAACTCCACGGGCACGCCATGGAAGTACGCCTGTATGCCGAAGATCCGGCTCAGGGTTTTCTGCCGCAAACCGGGCGCGTCGTGGCCTGGGAACCGGGATTGCAGGACGGCGTGCGGATCGACCACGGCCTGATCGAAGGCCAGGTCATCAGCCCCTTCTACGACCCGATGCTCGGCAAGCTCATTGCCCACGGCGCCACCCGCGAGCAAGCCCGACGCAAATTGCTGCGGGCGGTACAAGACAGCGTGCTGCTGGGCGTGCAAAGCAATCAGCGTTTGCTCGCCAGCCTGCTGGAACACCCGCAGTTCGCCGGCGGGGACTTCAGCACCGGGTTCATCGCGCAGCACTTTTCCGAGCATGCCTGCCTGCAATCCCATGCCCCGGGCGCGCATCACCTGGCCATCGCCACCGCCCTCTTCTATCAGGCCTCAGCGCAGGCTCATCCGGCCGCGCTTTGCGGTTGGCGCAACAACGCCAGCGTACCGCTGCACTATCGCATCGGTCTTGAGGATCAGGATTGGCCGGTAGCATTGCGGGCAATCCCCGGCGAGCCGTTGCACATTCAGGTCGCCGGGCACAACCTCGCTCTGCAGATCATCCACAACGACGGACGCTGGGCCACCCTTGAGATCGATGGCATCCGCCAGCGCCACGCTTATCGCCTGGAGGCCGGGCAGCTCTGGCTGTTTACCCGCCCAGGCAACCTGCAGTTTGAGGATCGCACCCAGGCACAGGTGACCGGCCAGGCCGGTGTCAGCTCCGGCACCCTCAAGGCACCGATGGACGGGGCGATTGTCGACGTCCTGGTCAATGAAGGCAGCCCCGTGAGCAAGGGCCAGTTGCTGGTGGTACTGGAGGCGATGAAAATGGAGCACCCGTTGAAATCGGGCATCGACGGTGTGCTCAAACGCCTTCAAGTCAAAGTCGGGGATCAGGTAAAAAACCGGCAGATTCTGTTGGAGGTCGAATAAGCCGCTAGGCGGAACCGCCGGGTTTGGCTACGCTCAAACCCTACAGGACGCGGATACCAGGAAACCTGCAATGCCTCACTGGCTGGTCATTGATCTGGAGGCCACCACCGATGAAGGTGGTTGGCCCGTAACGGATATGGAAATCATTGAAATCGGCGCCACCCTGGTGGACCGCAAGGGACGCGAACTGGACCAGTTCCAGCGCTTCGTCCGGCCCTCGCGACGGCCGTTGCTGACGCCGTTTTGCCGCGAGCTGACGCACATTACCCAAGCCAATATCGATGCCGCGCAACCGCTGGGCGAAGTCTGGCCGGCATTTGAACGCTGGCTCGGCCAACACCACACACGACTTGAGGGCTGGGCCAGTTGGGGCGATTACGATCGCAAACAATTGCTTCAGGATTGGCAGCAACTGGGACTCGCCAGCATGCTGGCCAACGTGCCGCACATGAACCTCAAACAGCGCTTTGCCAAGGCCCGACGCCTGGAACGTCCGCTGGGGTTGAACGGCGCCTTGCAACTGGCCGGCCTGCAGTTCACCGGCCAGCAACACCGGGCGCTGGAAGATGCGCGCAATACCGCACGCCTGCTGCCGCTGGTTCTGCCGCTTTAGACAGGTGACGACGCCAAGAGCCTTGTGCATACTGGCCGGCCCTTTTTAGCCCTTTTCGAGGAATCGCCCATGTTTAAAGTCAACGAGTACTTCGACGGCACCGTCAAGTCGATCGCCTTTGGCACCGCAGAAGGTCCAGCGACCATCGGCGTCATGGCTCCGGGCGAGTACGAATTCGGCACCAGCCAGCGTGAAATCATGCACGTGGTCAGCGGTGCACTGACCGTCAGGCTGCCGGACAGCAGCGACTGGGAAACCTTCGCTGCCGGCAGCCAGTTCAATGTGCCGGCCAACAGCAAGTTCCAGCTGAAAGTGGCCGTCGACACTGCCTACCTGTGCGAATACCGCGGCTAAGCCTGCGCGGCCTCAACCAAAAAAAGTCGCCGCAATAAAAATGCCCGTGTTTTTCGACACGGGCATTTTTATTGCGGCGCAAAGTTACTCGAGGATCTCCACCGGCATGCCGACTTCGAGTCGACCGTTGCCGTCGTTGACCAGGTTCTGGCCGAACATGGCGCCGTCCGCCTGGGCACGGTATTTCTGCAAGGTGGCCAAGGGTTCGCGGTCGTCACTGCGCTCCCCGGTTTGCGGGTCGATGGTGGTCAGGATGCAGCGTGAACAGGACTTGACCACGCGGAACTCGACCTCGCCGATACGAATACGCTTCCAGCCGTCCTCGGCGAACGCTGCACTGCCTTCAATCACCAGGTTCGGCCGGAAACGCAGCATCTCCAACGGACGCCCGACCCGTTGCGACAAGTCCTCGAGAGAGGCCTGGCCGATCAGCAACAGCGGATAGCCATCGGCGAACGCCACCTGATCGTCATCCTTGCCGTAGCCAGCCTCCGTCATCCGCGCCCGATCGAGCGGCACTTGCACCAGGCGTGTCGGTTTGCCGATGAACCGGCTGACCCAGGCCCCAGCTTCATCGCCTGCATCGGGCACTCGCAAGGTATCGCGCCAGATCGTCACGCCTCGCAGTTGTGCATCGCTACCTGGCAAGGCAATGTCGATCGGCGAATGGCCGGGCGCACTGAGGGTCAAGCCACCTTCGACATTCCACAACGCCGACAACTGGCTCATCTGCGCCACCGCACGCTGGGTCAGGAAGCGCCCGCTGGCCTCGTCCACCAGCATCCAGCGGCGATCGCCGTCCAGCCCGAGTTTATCGAGACCGGTCTGTTGCAGCGTCTCGCCCCTGGCGGACTTCAACGGATAACGATACAGCGCGCTCAGACGCAACATGGCCAGCTCCCTGATAGGCAAAAACGCCACCCTATACGAGCTTGAAGGCCGAATCAAAGATCAAAAACCCTGTAGGAGCAGCCGGTCGACGCTCGATTGCTCGCGAAAAACCCAAGGACGCCGCTGGGCATCTGGTTTTACGCGTTATCGTTCAAGACCATCGTCGGAACGCCGCCCGGAGCAAGCTCGCTCCTACAGTAGTTGACCATGGCCTGATCAGGCCGGTACGTCGTCAAGCATCAGGCGCTGGCGCACCACGTCGACGAGTTTGTCCGGCTGGAATTTGGAGAGAAAGTTGTCGCAGCCGACCTTTTTGACCATCGAGTCGTTGAAACTACCGGACAAAGAGGTGTGCAGCACCACGTACAAGCCGCGCAGGCGTGGATCGTTGCGAATTTCGGTGGTCAGGCGATAGCCATCCATTTCCGGCATTTCCGCATCGGTGAAGACCATCAGCAGTTTGTCGGTCATGTCCACGCCGGTATCGGCCCAGGCCTTGAGCATGTTCAAGGCCTTCAGCCCGTCACTGGCGATGTGCATCTTCACGCCGAGCTGTCCCAGGGTATCGCGCAATTGCGCCAGGGCCACGTTCGAGTCGTCCACCAGCAGCACCTCACGACCACGGGCACGTTCCAGCACCGGATCTTCGAGCTTGTCGCGGGAGACTTTGGCGTTGTACGGGACGATTTCGGCCAAGACCTTTTCGACATCAATGATTTCCACCAGTTGATCATCGACTTTGCTGATGGCCGTCAGGTAGTGCTGGCGGCCGGCACTGCTCGGTGGCGGCAGGATGGCTTCCCAGTTCATGTTGACGATCCGGTCCACGCCACCGACCAGGAAGGCCTGCACCGAACGGTTGTATTCGGTGACGATAATCGTGCTGCCAGGCCCCGGCACCAACGGGCGCATACCAATGGCCTGGGACAGGTCGATCACCGGCAGGGTCTGGCCACGCAGGTTGACCACGCCGCACACAAAAGGATGGCGCTGCGGCATCAGCGTCAACTTTGGCAGTTGCAAGACTTCCTGTACTTTAAAGACGTTGATCGCGAACAATTGCCGTCCGGCGAGCCGGAACATGAGAATTTCCAGGCGATTCTCACCCACCAATTGCGTGCGTTGGTCTACCGTGTCGAGAATGCCGGCCATCAATGACTCCTGGTCTTGTTCGGATGATTTCACTCAAGGAAGGTTATCGGCTGTTTTTGCCGAAGCTTGACCCTCTCTGAAATGCCACGCCCGGCCATTGATGTCATATTAACATCATGCTTTACTGGCGCCGTTATCACATCCGCCGCACTTCTGCGCCACACGACCTTTGCGCGTGCGAAAGGTTCCCCTGCGTAAGGGATTCCCCTATCAACAATCAGGCGCAACCTGATATTCGCAATATCCAATAGCCATTAATGTGACGCCATTCTCATTGCATGAACGGAGTCAGGCTTGTGTGTGCGATCGCAAGTAAGTGGCCAACCACCCTCTCGTGTTCCCCAGCCTGCCTGCGGGCCAGCCGCAGCTCGTTCACCCGACGACTCGACAATGCCGGGGTCCCGACCGCCCTCGTCGACACACTCGATATCCCCTCATTTGACATGACGTTGTGGAGATAAGTATGCCGAACGACCGTAAAGAGTGGGCCCGGCGGCTCCCGGAATTCCTCGTCGAGGCTGAAACACTCCTGGCTAAAACCGAGGAATGCCTGAGTCATCTGCAGCTGATCAGCAATGACAAGGACGCCATCGACTGCCTGCTCAGCACACTACTCAAGCTGGCCAACAAGGCCGATGCCCTGGCGTTGGCGACCGTGTCTGAATTCTCCCTGCATATTCATGGCCTGCTGAACCACGCACAGAACACCATGAGCCTGCACGACGAGGCACTGAATGCCCTGAAAGACTGCCTGACCCTGATTGCCTGGCAACTCGAACTCATCGACCAGACCACCGGACAGCTCAGTCTCGACGACAGCGAACAGGCCACCCTGATCGAAGCCTTTGCCTTTCAGGTCGGGCAAAGCCGGTTTCAACCACCGGTCAACTCCAGGCCGTTCACCCTCGTGTCCTATTCGCAACGACAGGCCTGAACTTGCCGAACCACGCCCCATGGCGTGTTTCGGTTATCAATACCGCGCTGTAACTTGAGTGCGCACATGTCGCAATTGATTTTCTCAACGCTATAAACGACCTCTTTTAACAAACACATCAACCAACTTGTTCCTTTATGGAACCATCGCCGAACGACTGGACTCCTGACTTTTCGGACATATATACGGACGCGACCAACGGTATCTTAAGTGCTACTATGCCGCCTGTTAGTTGACGCCAATTAGTGGCAGTGTGGTTGCAGCCGGACGGTTTGGGGCTGATTTCTCCAAATAAGTACACCCCGTTGAAGTCGACGCTCCAGATTAAAAAACAGGGGCCTGTCAGCCAGCATGACCGGCCTGCCCGCAGCGAACATCCATTGGCTCCATCCGCTATGCACGCCAGCCTCAAGTCAATCGCCACGTGGCCACCCTCTCGAGAAAGTGCACGCACATTCACGCTGTTGTTATGCGCCTGCTCGACGCTCGGCAGTCTGTTGGCCTATGGCTTGTCCAACCCGTTGCCCCTGCCATTGCTGGTGCTCAACGTTGCGGCGCTGACCAGTGCGGCCGTGCAGTACTGCCTCTCGCGCAAATCCATCAAATTCCAGCCCCAGGAACTGGCCGACCGACTGTTGCAGGTTCAGGAAAACGAGCGTCACCGGCTGAGCCGGGAACTGCATGACGACATCGGTCAATTGCTGACCGCCGCAAAACTGCAAAGTGACTGGCTCAAGCGCCGGATGCCCGAAGAACTCCAGGAGCAATGCTCGGTCCTCTGCGACACGCTGGAAGAAACCCTGACCAAAGTTCGTGACGTATCCGCCATTCTCAATCCCCGGCAGTTGACCAGCCTCGGGCTGGAGGCCAGTCTGCGCGCGCACCTGCTCAAGACCCTGACCAACACCCCGGTGCACTGGAGCCTGGAATGCCAGCAGCGCCTGACCGGCATACCGGAGGAAATGGCCTTGGCGGCTTTCCGCATCACCCAGGAAGCGGTCACCAACATCCTGCGACATGCCCAGGCCAAGAACCTGGTGGTCTGCCTGCAGCGCCTGCCACAAGGCCTGAAGTTGCAGGTCAGCGATGATGGTCAGGGCTTCGCGCCTGCAACCGACCCCGGTCGTGAAGGGCAACGTGGCATGGCCGGGATGTCGGAACGGATCGATCAACTGGGTGGCACGCTGACCGTGACCAGCGAGCCGGGCAAAGGCACCCAGATCGAAGCTCTTTTTCCCTGGGCGCCCCGTACGCTCGAACGGGCCAGTTCGAATAAGGTTATGCATTGACTTGTAATTTACTACTGGTGGATGACCACTCGCTGATCAGGGCTGGCGTGCGCGCTCTGGTAATGGATCTGCCGGGCTATGCCGTCATCGGTGAGGCCAGTGACGGCTCGCAGTTGCTGGAAATGGTCGAGCAGCTGTCCCCGGACATTGTCCTGCTGGATATTTCGATGCGCCAGACCGGCGGCCTCGAAGCCTTGCAGCAACTCAAGCGGGTGCGCCCGCAGAGCAAGGTCCTGATCCTCTCGATGCATACCGACCCGGCCCTGATCATGCAGGCGCTGGAATCCGGAGCCCATGGCTACCTGCTCAAGGACACCACGGCGACCGAGCTCGAGCACGCGCTGGAGGCCTTGCGCAACAACGAGCGCTATCTGAGCCCGGCCATTGCCCACACGGTGATCAACCAGGCGCTGACCCGAAACCAGAAGCACCCGCCCGAACCTGCCGACTCGCACAACCTGACGGCACGTCAGCTGGAAATCCTGCGGTTGATCGTTCGCGGAAAATCCACTCGAGAGATCGCAAATGGCCTGGGGCTGAGCGTCAAGACCGTAGAAACCCACCGTTCGCAGATCATGAAGCGTCTGCAGATCTACGACGTGGCCGGCCTGGTGCTGTTTGCCGTACGCGAACAAATCATCAGCCTTGACGACTAGCAGCGAATCCTCAAGCAGATGCACGAGTAACGCCGCCGGGCGAACCGAGAAACGCAAGTTGTCCCCTTCCAGGGCAGGCGCGCGCGAATAAACATGCTGTCGACGCCAGAAGCCTCCCCCCGTTAAAAGTCGCAAGAAAACGAATGACTTCCAGTCGGACAGTCTTATCCCCCCACACGGCAGGATTTTTCTTACAAAACGTGAGGAATCGGCTCAATTGACCGGAAACTTGAATTGGTAGACTTTTGGGGGCCAGAGCAGGACACCACAAGGACGTGCCATGCAAAGCCAAAACCTCGGATCGCCGGCCATTTCGTTCTTGCCGCTCACAGACAATAAAAATGCAGGCCATCGAGCTGAATACCGCAACAGCCCAAAAGCCACGGGAGAAGTTGATATGGAACCTCGCGTCACCGAGCTGGAAACACACCTCAAGAGCTTACGCAGGGACATGGACGAAGTCCTGGATGACGTCAAATCCATCAAGCACAGGCTTGCCTATTCCGCCTGCGGAACAGCCGTGATCCTCGGCCTCCTTGGCTGGATCGCCAATAGCCGTTTCGAGCAGGTTATTTCATTGCTTCTGGCGCATTGAGTGGCCCTCAACACAAAACCCGGTTCAATCAACCGGGTTTTGTGTGACCAGGCCGCTGAAACCATCAGCTCAGAACTTCACTAAGTGGAATGAAGAAAACGCTATCGCCCTGAACCAGCGTGCGACCTTCCAGGACTTCTACCAATCCATCAGCCCAGGCAGCGCTACGCAGTACGCCAGAACTCTGGTTTTTGTAGATCGTCGCCCTGCCGTTTTCCAGCCGTGCGCGCAAATACTCACGCCGATTGCCAGGTTTGAGCCAGTCAAACCCTGCCGGCACCTGCACCTTTAGCGGCTCGACTTCTTTTACACCCTGACGGCGCAGGAGATAGGGCCTGGCCAACAATGCAAAAGTTACGAGGGTCGATGCCGGATTGCCCGGCAAGCCAATCACCGGCACTCCGCGAAAATGTCCGAAGGTCAGCGGTTTACCGGGCTTGATGGCGAGTTTCCACAGCGTCAATTCGCCCTCTTCACGCAAGGCGATGCCCAGAAAATCGGCTTCCCCTACCGATACGCCACCGGTCGAGAGGATCAGGTCGACATCCTTCAACTCACCCAATCGGGAGCGAGTGGTTTCCAGATTGTCTGGCAGAATTCCCGCGTCGACGACCTCACACCCCAAACGCTGCAACCAGCTGCACAACAACACCCGGTTGCTGTTGTAGATCTGTCCCGGCCCCAGCGTCTGCCCAGGCTCAATCAATTCGTCGCCGGTGGACAGCACCGCCACACGCACCTTGCGAACCACCTCCAGCTCAGCGCACCCCAACGAGGCAGCCAATCCTTGCTCGATCGGCCCCAACCGCGTACCTGCCGGCAGAATCAGCTCGCCGACGGTGGTTTCCTGGCCTTGCGGACGGATGTTCTGACCTTGGGTCAAGGCTTCAGCGAAACGTACTCGCTCATCCGCCTGAACCTCGACATTTTCCTGCATCTCGACGCAATCGGCACCGGCGGGAACAGGCGCCCCGGTGAAAATGCGCGCACAGGTTCCTGGCTGCAACGGATCGGGGGCCTGGCCGGCAAACACCTTCTGACTGACCACCAACGGCTCTCCCGTCCAGTCAGCCATGCGCAGGGCAAAACCATCCATGGCACTGTTGGGCCAGGGTGGCAGATCAAGGGTCGACACCAGGTCTTCAGCCAGTACACGCCCCTGTACCTGTGCCAACGGCAAGCGTTCGCGCTCGACAATCCTTGAGGCCTCGGCCATTTCCAGCAAGCGTGCCAACGCCAGCTCGACGGGCATCAGGCTGCCAGTCTTGCCAGGCTTACCCACGGGATTCACAAGGCGCTGCCTGTTTCAAGTGAGGCACGAAATTGCACGGACGATGCCGCGAATCCAGTTGCTCGGCCAGTATGCCGTCCCAACCGGTGCGCACGGCATTGGTCGAGCCCGGCAAGCAGCAAACCAACGTACCGTTAGCCAAACCGGCCAACGTCCGGGACTGAACGGTCGAGGTGCCGATATCGGCAACCGAGATCTGGCGAAACAGCTCACCAAATCCATCAACCTGTTTGTCCAGCAGGCAACTGACGGCTTCCGGCGTGCTATCACGCCCGGTAAAACCGGTTCCGCCGGTGATCAGCACAACCTGCACGACATCGTCGGCAATCCAGTTGGCGACTTGCGCGCGAATTTTGTAGAGGTCATCTTTGAGCAACACCCGGGCTGCCAGGTTATGACCGGCAGCGGTCAGGCGGTCGACAAAGACCTGACCTGAGGTGTCGGTTTCCAGTGTGCGGGTATCGCTGACAGTCAGCACTGCAATATTCAGTGGTGCGAAAGGCACATCAGCCTTGGCTTTCATAGGCTCGTCCAGTTGTAGGAGAAACAGCCCGGTGTTATATCACAGCGCTCGGTTTTTTCGCCGCTCCCATGGAGACCTGCCATGACCTCGAATTCACAATTGCCACCCTGCTCCATTCTGCTCCTGGCGGGCGGGCGCGGCCAACGTATGGGCGGGCGGGACAAAGGATTGCTGGACTGGCACGGCGAACCGTTGATTGCACACTTGCATCGCAAGACCCGCCCGCTGACCGATGACCTGATCATCTCCTGCAATCGCAACCTTGAGAAGTACGAGCCCTACGCCGACCAGTTGGTCCACGATGATGAAGGTGACTTCCCCGGGCCGCTGGCCGGTATTCGCGCAGGCCTGAAAGCGGCTCGTCATACTCATCTGCTGGTCCTGCCCTGTGACGTTCCCGGCATTGATGCGGCGCTGATCGGCAATATGCGCGAGGCCGCCAACCTGCATCCGGACAAGCCGCTGATGGTGCGGCATGATGGCCACTGGGAACCGTTGTTGTGTGTGATTCCTGTGCTACACAGGGCAGCATTTGAAAACGCCTGGAACGAAGGTGAGCGCAGCCCTGGCCGGTTGATGCGCAAGCTCGGTGCGACCGCACTGCAATGCCCCGACAAGGACCCTCGGCTGGCCAACTTCAACACGCCGGAACTGTTAAGCGGTCATAACACTGTGCCAGACTGAGATTAATCAGGAACTTGCGCGAACGGTGCACGTCTCACGTTCAGTAACCAAAGATTTCTTATTCGGAGAAACACAATCATGACTCAACGGACCCTCGCCACTTTCATGCTCGCACTCGGTCTCGCCACCCTCGCCGGTTGCGCATCACCTACGGTGATCACCTTGAATGACGGTCGCGAAATCCAGGCCGTCGACACGCCAGATTTCGACAAGGATTCCGGTTTCTACGAATTCGAACAGCTCGACGGCAAACAGACCCGTATCAACAAAGACCAGGTTCGTACCGTTAAGGAGCTGTGATCCTGGCACCGCCGGATACAGAAAAGCCCGCTTGATGCGGGCTTTTTCATGCCTGAAGAACAATGCTTCAGGGTAGCTTTGTGATCACCATTGCAGGGTGATTTCACTCTCGAACTCTCGCGCCTTGCCTGTGACCGGATCGATAAATTTCAGCCCCTGAGCCAGCAGTTTCAAAGGATTGGCGTAGTCATCCTGCGCATCCTTGAGCACCTCGGGGTAAAACGGGTCGTTGCAGATACCGGCTCCCAACGCCGCCATATGTACCCGCAGCTGATGTTTCTTGCCCGTCACCGGGTAAAGACCGTAACGCCAGAGATCCCCCTGCTTCTCCCTGACGTCCACCGCAGTCTCGGTGTTGCTCGCCCCGGGCCCCTCCTGCATACGGAAGAACGGTTCGCCATCGACCAGTCGGCTTTTATGAACCAGCGGGAAAGCAAGGTCAGGCAACGCCGCTGCGATGGCCTCGTAACGCTTTTCGATCTGCCGGGTTGGAAACAACGACTGATAAGCCGAACGACTCTGCGGATTGGCGGAAAACAGTACCAGCCCTGCGGTATGCCGGTCGATGCGATGCAATGGCACCAGATGCGGATTGTCCAGGCGACGGATCAAGCGCCTGAGCAGCGTCTGTTCGACGTATTCGCCAGCCGGCGTCACGGGTAGAAAGTGCGGTTTGTCGGCCACCACCAGATGCTCGTCCGCGTACAGGATCGACTCGATCACCGGGATCGGCTTTTCATCCGGCACTTCGCGAAAATAATGAATCCGCAAACCTTCCTTGTAGGCCAGATCGAGGGCTATCGGCATGCCCTGCCCATCGAGGACCCGGCCACGGGCGATTCTGTCCAGCCATTGTTCGCGACCGATGGCGCTGAAATGCTCGCTCAGGCAATCGACAACGGTGTGCCACGGGCCGGGTGGCAAGTAGAGCGTACTGGCCTGACTGTGTGCCGCGGAAAAAGAAGAAGTGGACATACGAAAGCTCTAACCCTCAGTGCAGGGCGGCATTATCCAACAGCAAGGGGAATGAACCTAGGGGCCGTTCTCAATTAGTTTTCCCGGCGTGAAAACCAATTGAAAACGCCCCCGGGAGGAGATTCCTCAAGCCGGGATCTGCGTGCGCGCCGCCGCTTCGGTGTATTCCTTGAGCCAGCGCAGTACATCGACCGCTTCCCAGCGAGCGGGGTCATACAAGGCGTACAACAATCCCTGGTAACCCACGACGTCGAGTTGCCGGTGATAACCCGCGCGTTGAAACAAGGCTTCGACTTCTGCGAAACAGGTATTGAAGTGCATTTTGTTGAAGGGCGTTTTCCCTTCGGTCACCAGACCATCCAGACACAACTCAACGACGGCCTCGCGCACGACGTCTGCGGACATCCGGTTCACGCTGTTCTTCAACTGTTCGACATTGACCACGATTCATCCCTCTCACGCCCGGGCTTGCCGGCTCACTCCTGAAAATCAGGAACGGCAAGGCAGGCGCCACGAATAACTGTATGAGCATACAGTATCCGATCGACACCGATTAAGCCAAGAGGATCAATCGCAAAGTTCGACAGGCGGGAGATACCCTGAACGCAAAAACCGTTTAACGCAGGAACGCCACCACTTCCTCGGCACCGAACGGCCAGCCCAGTTCAGCACCGGTATCGACTCGCCGCAACACCGGAATACGCAGGCAGTAGGCTGCGAACCATCGTTCATCCTCAGCGATATCCACCACTTCCACCAACAGGCCGCGCTCGACAAACTCCATCAACATGGCTTCGGCTACTTCACAGAGATGGCATCCAAGGGTGCCGAACAACTGACATTCGGGAAGCATGAGCGCTCAACCAGATAATGAATTAACCATTCTAGGCCTCCCCCGAAAAACAGTCGAGCCATTGAGCCCCCCGCCCTGAGACGATGAAAAGACCTGAATCAGTCCTGGCTCACGGCACCGATCTTGTGGATCGACAGGTCCGCGCCGTAATACTCCTGTTCCTGACTCAGGCGCAATCCATGCAACGCCTTGATCGCGCCATACACGGCAAACCCGCCGGCCAGGGCCACAGTGATGCCCAGTGCAGTGCCGATCAACTGGCTGATCAAACTGACCCCACCCAGCCCTGTCTCTT